>VAZZ01000094.1 GCA_005884715.1 Alphaproteobacteria bacterium
ATTAAAGAATATTTTCTGAAGGCGGACGCCGAATTTTGTCGGGGTGAGTCCGTCCACACGAACTCACCCCGCGTTTCGCTCAATAAGTCGTCTTCTTCTTCTTCTTCATGTGCTTCACCACCGGGCACTTGTGGGTCTTGGTCGGCTTGCAAGTCTTCTTATGCACTACCGGGCACTTGTGGGTCTTGCTCGGCTTGCAAGTCTTCTTATGCATCATGGTGTGCTTCTTGGCGGGCGCAGCCGTGGTGGCTGGCGCCGTGGTGGTCGTCGTGGCGCCGGCCGGTGTGACCTGGAATGTCGGCACCGAGAAAGCGAGCGCCGCGGCCAGGCCGAGAGCTGGGATCAGAAATCTATTCATCTTGTCATCCTTTTCAGTTGTTAAGAAGATCGAGTCCCGCATCGAGCTTCATCATTCTGGGTCGATTGGCTGGACACCCAAAAGTTGGAGCGCTTTGGCATAGGCCCTGAGACCTTGCGCCTGTTTCCCGCTGGCACAGAATTTCTTGGCCTTCGCTCCGATCGTCGCGGCTTTGGCAGAGCGGCTCGACCCAGCATGGTTCTTGATCTGCTCGGCCAGCTGATTCTGCAGCTTGCTGCAGCGGTCCGTCCTGGTTTGCCCAGCCATCGAAGCGGGGCAAAACATCAAGACGAGACTGACTGCAACCACCGCGAGACACGCCGCGCACAGGCTCTGCCGTCTCGGAATATGGCTGTTATGATGCATAATTAGAGAACTGGAACCTGCGCGTCGTGGTGGAGTGCAGCTATAGAGCCCGGTGGTTTCCCGAGTTTTTCCCGCGACTATCAAAAATGTAACTGGACATTTCTGACTTGCTGGCCTGGAAACAAAGTGTCATGTTGGGAGGAGAAGCATGCAGGTTGCCAAGGACATGGAGGCCCGTGCTCTAAAGGAAGTCGCCCATCTTCTTGTCGTGGATGACGACCGCGACACTTGCGATCTCATTCGCCACTTCTTCGAGCGCCATGGCTATCGCGTGGCGCTGGCGCATGATGAGTTTCAGATGCAAGCGCAGTTGAAGCGTCAGAGTTTTGATCTGGTGGTTCTCGATGTGATGCTTCCGGGCAGGAACGGCCTTGAGCTTTGCCGCGATATCAGGGTCGAGTCTCAGGTTCCGATCATCATGGTGACGGCCGTCAACGAGACGGTCGACCGGATCGTCGGATTGGAGCTCGGAGCGGATGATTATCTCGCCAAACCTTTCGAGCCGCGAGAGCTGCCGGCCCGCGTGCGCGCGGTGATCAGGCGCTTTACGGTTTCCGCCGAAGCAGAGAAACGCGAGAGGCCGACTCAGATCTATCAATTCGAAGGCTGGACCATTGATATCGCACGCCGGCGCCTGTGGGCTCACGACAATGTCGTCGTTACCCTGACGACTGCCGAATTCGATCTCCTGTGCGTGTTTGTCACGCATCCCCAGCGGACATTGAGCCGGGATCAGCTCCTCGATCTTACCCAGGGCCATGGCGCGCAATCCTTCGACCGCAGCATCGACATCCTTGTCAGCCGGCTCAGAAAGAAACTCGGGGATGGTTCAAACCGGTCAAGCCTCATCGTGACGGTGCGCGGCGGCGGCTATGTGTTCTCACCCTCCGTCCGGGCGCTATGAAGAAAATTTTTTCCCAATCGCTTCCGGCCTGGATCCTGCTGATCGTGGTCGCGGGACTCCTCGCAGCGCAAACGGCAACGCTCATCATCGCCGCGCGCGGTGTGTCGGACACCGGACGTTCGTTCGACCTTTTCCGGCTGGGTGAACGAACTGTGGCTCTCTCGCGAGCCTTTTACACAGCACCGCTGGAGGTGCGGCGAACCCTGCTTTCCGAGCTGGCGAACTCGTCTCTTACATTGTCGATGTCCAGCCAGCCCGCCGTCGAAAGCGCCATTGCGGCAGACGACGAGCTTGCGGAGCTGGAAGATATCCTGGTCGGCAAATTGACCCGCAACGGAGTGTCGGACATCAGGATCCGTGAAGAGGATCCTTCGAATATCGTCCGTTCGCCGAGCGGCCGTACCAGCGGTCCGGAAGATGAGCCAGGCAAAGTCGAAAAGCAGCTCATAGAGGCTGCATCCAATCTCGGCAAAAGCGGCCGGTTCATTGTCTCTGTTCAATTCAATGATGGCCAGTGGCTCAATTTCATAACGCCCGTCACGCCTAATCCTCAGGTTCTGACCCGCGAGAACATGCCCCTGTACATGGGTGCTGCAATGTTCATCATTCTCCTCTCGCTTTGGGCCATAAGGCAGCTTACCGGCCCCTATGCGGCGCTGGAGCGGGCGGTGAGGGCAATCGGACACGATCTCAACCGGCCGCCTCTGCCCGAGGTCGGAAGCCGGGAAGTAAGGACGGCAGCTCATGCCGTCAATTGGATGCAGAAGAAGCTGCAGGACTATGTGTCCGAACGCGAACATCTGGCGGCGGCACTCGCCCATGACCTGCGTACGCCGATCACCCGATTGCGGTTGCGCTTCGAGCTGTTGCGAAAAAGGAAAGACGTGACAGCGCTGGCTGCCGATCTGGCGGAAATCGAAACCATCATTCAATCCGTCGTCGATTTCGCAAGTCACGAGCTCAGCGATGAACCAAAGGAGAGAATCGATCTCGTCTCGCTGGTCGAAGCGGTATGCGATGATTTTCCGCAAGCCCGTCTCGATCCGGCCTCTGCCCGATCGCGCATCGTGTGCAATGGGCGTCCTGTTGCCCTCAAAAGATGCATCATCAATCTGATCGACAATGCCATCAAATATGGCAAGCGAGCCTCTGTCGCGTTGAAGGTGAGGACCGACATGATCGATGTCATCATCGAGGATGAAGGCCAGGGAATACCAGAGGCCGAAATTGAGCATGTTTTTCAGCCGTTTCGGAGGCTTGAACGATCGCGCAACCGTGATACGGGTGGTATCGGACTGGGGCTGGCGATAGCGCGCAGCATAGCGCGGGCGCACGCCGGCGACGTCCACATTCACAACCGTGCGGATGTGGGGATGTGCGTGGTGCTGTCATTGCCGACAATCGCGAACTTTCCCCCACAACGCATGCCGTCTGACCAGGTCGCGACCCCCGCCTGAATCGAGCCCTCCTTTTGGGGTTGACGGCGGGCGCAGGGGGAGGCAAACAGCCAGGATTCGAAGGACGGAGTGTAGCGCAGTCTGGTAGCGCACCTGCTTCGGGAGCAGGGGGTCGGAGGTTCGAATCCTCTCACTCCGACCATCCATTAAATAGCTGATTTTGTTATAGATTTACTGAGCTTCTGCGATCAGGCATCCAGTCGAGAGCGCTCAGACGGCGCGCCATGACCGGCGGTTGGCCGAATAGTGAGATTCTGGAGATTCTGTTGGTTTCGCGCTGCGGTTGGCCAGCACCTCTGGTCTCAGGCCGGGTCCAGGAATATGTGTGCTTCTCAACATCATCTGAACATCTGGACGGCAGAATTTCGCTGCAGACCATGAATGATTTCGCTGTAGTCCAGCAAGCGGACGCAACTGTGTCCGACATGCAACAACTCCTGCAAAAGTACCAAGCCGGTGATAGTTCCGCCTGATTCCGGTGTTCGTTTGTGATATCTGACGCCCTGGCTTCAGCACACCAGGCAAGCATGAACTTCGGCTTCTAACGCGCCCTCACTCACTCACCACCGCCCTCGTTCGAGTATCTTTTAACTATCGAGACGCGGCGAAGTTCCTGGCACCGGCCTGTTTTTTGCTGCCTGGCCATAGAGCGCCGTACTCAGATATTTCATCCCTGAATCGCACATGACCGTGACAATAGTGGCATCAGGGCCGATGCGTTTGCCGATGTCGATGGCGGCGACAAGATTGGCGCCAGTCGAGGTGCCGGCAAAAAGCGCCTCGCTCCGTGCCAGACGCCGCGCCATTTCTATCGCATCGCCCGTCGATACCGGGATGATCTCGTCCACCAGTTCGGGCCGCCACAGGGGCACGACGAAGCCTGCGCCCACACCTTCAATCTTGTGCGCACCGCTTTTGCCGCCGGAGAGAACGGGCGATTCCTTAGGCTCCACCGCGATGATGCGGACGTCGCTTCCACGCCGGCGGAAACCCTCGGCGATGCCGCGCAGGGAAGCGGCCGTGCCGGTCGCCTGAACAAAGGCGTCGATGCGGCCTTCGGTTTGCGCGAGGATCTCATCTGCCATTGTATGATAGGCGGGCAACTGATCGGCATTATTGAGCTGATCTGTCCAGAAGGCGCCGGTGCGCTCGGTGATCTGGCGCGCGGCCTCGATCATGTTGCGGGTCAAGGCCGCGTCCATGCCGCCGCCAGCGCTTGGTATGAGGGTTAGTTCAGCGCCAAGCGCCGCCATGTGATGGCGCTTCTCGGCACTGAAGGCATCAGATGTCACGATGCTCAACCGATATCCCTTTGCCGCGCAAATTAGCGACAGCGACACGCCGGTGCTGCCGCCCGTATATTCGACGACGCGGCTGCCCGGCCTGAGACGGCCCGAGCGCTCGCCTGCCTCGATCATCGCAAGCGCCATGCGGTCCTTCATGCTGGCGGTCGGATTCTCGCTTTCGAGCTTGATCAGCAGACGAGCGCAGCCTTTGGGCACGATCCGCCGCAATGCAATGAGCGAGGTGCCGCCAATGTGCGAAAGAATGGACGCTATAGGCATTTTTTATTTCTATGCATATACAAATAATGTATATACATAGACCTATGAGGAAGAGCAAGCAGGTCGCGAGAAAGACACTGGTCGCCGATGCGCGCGAGGCTGTCGGGCATTGTGCCGGCCTGAATGTCAGGCGCGCTGCCCGCGAGATCACCAAATTCATCGAGACATGGCTGGTCAAAGAAGGGCTCAGCCTGGCGCAATTCGGCCTCCTCTCCCATATTGCCGCCGCCCGCGATGATACGATTGCGGGCCTCGCGGAGCGTTCCGGCCTCGATCAGTCGACCCTGTCACGCAACCTGCGCCATCTCGAAGTCGCCGGGCTGATCGAGATTGCCGCCGTCGAGACGGATCTGCGCCGGCGGGCCGTCTGGCTGACGGAACAGGGTGCATCCCGGCTCGAGAAGGCAATCCCGGCCTGGCGGCTGGCCCATGGAGCTCTGTCGAAGATCATCGCACCGCAGGACGTCCGTGCTTTGGCGAACAGCACCATGCAACTATCGCCGGGCGACAGCGGCAAGTTTTGACCGAAGAATCTTGCCCGCCCATGTCACAGAGAGCCATCTCG
>VAZZ01000541.1 GCA_005884715.1 Alphaproteobacteria bacterium
CGTCGGCTCGCGGCTCAGCGTCACCTTGCAGCTCTTGCTGCCATCGGCATTCAGGATCGTCCAGTCACCAAGGAAATCCGCCACCATGGCCGGATCGACTGCATCGAGATCGAGCGGCGCCTGCGCCAAAGTCGCGCCTCCGCCCAGCAAGACGAGAAGGGCTGTCGTCCCGAATCGCATAATGACCCCTTGTCTTCTTCAATCGAGGGCAAGATCGATCTTCTCGCGGGCTTCCGTCAAGGTGCGCTCGAGAAGGCCGCCTGACTGCAACTCGCTGATCAAGGGAGCGATGTCGAAAATCGCGTCGCCTTCTCGTCCGATGGGCAAGAGCGCGCCCAAAATCTCGAAGGCCGGACGGATGCCCTTGCCGAGGTCAACCGCCTCAAGGCGCCGGCGCTTCATTGCCCAGACGGCGATCATCAATTCGAGCCCGGCAATCTTCCATCCGGCATCGATGACGCGCATCAGATCATGCACGGCATGGAGCGCGTGGCTGGCGGTGTCCTCCACGCCATCCGCCACCTGGCCGACGGAATTGAGAAGGCTCGGACGGGCCCAGATCTTCACCGAGGTAACGAGCGAGGCGGTGATGTGTCCCAGATTGAGGAACTGCACACCACCGACGGCTCCGCCTTCTTCGGCGAGGCCGGTCGGCAGGCCGGTGAAAGCCGGCCATTGCTGCTTGTGGACACGCTCGCCGGCAAGATCGCATATCTTGCCCAAAGCCTGGCGCAGATGATCGGCGGCGAGAGTAAGGCGTGTCGTATCCATATTGCCATTCGAGACGGCGGCCGCAGTTTCCTGGTCGATGATCGGATTGTCGTTCACCGAATTGAGCTCGGAATTCCAGATCTCGGCCGCCGATGAAAAAACTTCGGCCGCCGCGCCATGGACTTGTGAAGCGCAGCGAAAGGACAAGGGATCCTGCAGAAGGCGCGCTTCACCCGTCTTCCAGAGATGACTGTCGTTCAAGAGATTGCGCATGCGCAGTGCGCTGCGGCGTTGGCCCTGGCGCTTATGGGCGCGGTTCGCCGCTTCCGAGATGGCCCCCAGATTGCCGCGAAAGCCTTCAAGCGCTGCGGCAGCCGCGAGATCGAAGGCGGCCATCAGGCGCTCCGCCGAAGCGAGCGCGATGGCCCCTTGCGCGAGCGAGATCGCATTGTTGTTGATGAGCGAAAGCGTCTCCTTGGACCTCGGCAAACCGAGCTTCTTCGCTTGCGGACGTCCGAGCATCCAATGCGCCAATTGCGCATTGGGAACGAGGTCGGAGGCGCCGACCGAGCCTGAGCCATCGATGTCCGGCATGGTTTCGCTGTTGATCGAGGCAACGATCAACTGGACCAGTTCCGGCGAGACGCCGGATAGGCCATGGGCAAACTGGTTGGCAAGAAAGATGAGGGCGCCGCGCACGGCATCGGGCGGCAAGGTAGGGCCCGGCACCCGCGTGGCATGCGCGGCGAGGAGCCTCGTATTGTAAGCGCCGGCCGTTGCCGGATCGACGGCGAAATCCTTCTGCGATCCCACACCCGTGGTGATGCCATAGGCCGGCCGGTTCTCCTTGAGGATGGTCTCGACAATGTCGCGCGAGGCGGCGATCGCCGCGAAAGCGGAGGGAGCGACGCAGACAGGCTTCTGGCCCATTGCCGCCCGGGCCAGATCGCGGAAATCGAGATCGTGGCCAGTGATCACCAGAGAAGGATCATGCCGTGTCATGATGAACTCAGATTCCGATGCCGAGCGACGGTAATTTCAATCCCTGCTCCCTTGCGCAGTCGATGGCGATGTCATAGCCCGCATCGGCATGGCGCATCACGCCGGTGCCCGGATCGTTCCACAGCACGCGCTCGAGGCGGCGCGCCGCATCATCCGAGCCGTCGCAGACGACGACCATGCCGGCATGCTGCGAATAGCCCATGCCGACGCCGCCGCCATGATGCAGCGAAACCCAGGTGGCGCCGCTCGCCGTGTTGAGAAGAGCATTGAGCAAGGGCCAGTCGGAGACCGCATCCGATCCGTCGAGCATCGCTTCCGTCTCGCGGTTGGGCGAAGCGACTGAACCCGAATCGAGATGATCGCGGCCGATCACGATGGGGGCATCGACCTCGCCTTTCTTCACCATTTCATTGAACGCCAGTCCTAAGCGATGGCGCTGGCCGAGGCCGACCCAGCAGATGCGCGCCGGCAGTCCCTGGAAGGCGATGCGCTCCTTGGCCATATCGAGCCAATTGTGCAGATGTGGATCGTCGGGAATGAGCTCCTTCACGCGCTGGTCGGTCTTGTAGATGTCTTCAGGGTTGCCGGAGAGGGCGGCCCAGCGAAACGGACCTATGCCGCGGCAGAACAGCGGGCGGATATAGGCCGGCACGAAGCCTGGAAAAGCAAAGGCGTCCTTGAGCCCCATATCGAAAGCGACCTGGCGGATATTGTTGCCGTAATCGAGGGTCGGCACGCGCGCCTTGTGGAAGGCCAGCATCGCCTCGACATGGGTGCGCATGGATTTCTTCGCCGCCGCTTCGACCGCCTTGGGATCGCTGACGCGCTTGGCCTCCCATTCGGCGATGGTCCAGCCGGCGGGAAGATAGCCGTTCACCGGATCATGCGCCGAAGTCTGGTCGGTCAGTGCATCGGGCCGCAAGCCGCGCTTCACCATTTCCGGAAGTATCTCTGCTGCATTGCCGAGCACGCCGACCGATACCGGCTTGCCGGCCTTGTGCGAGCGCTCGATGATGGCGAGCGCCTCATCGATGCTTGAGGCGCGTTCGTCGAGATAGCGGGTCTTGAGGCGCATCTCGATGCGCGAAGGCTGGCATTCGATAGCGATCATCGAGGCGCCCGCCATGGTGGCGGCAAGCG
>VAZZ01000543.1 GCA_005884715.1 Alphaproteobacteria bacterium
CATTTCTCACACCACTGGTCCGTCTGTTGCGCCAGTTCCCGGTGATCCCGATTTTCGGCCGTGGCCGGACGCTCCTGCAGCCAGCCTATGTAGAGGATGTGGGCAAAGCCATTTCCCTGGCTTTCGATGCGCCCAAGGTCGAATTCTATGAATTCGGCGGTCCCCATATTTACAGCTACAGCGAACTGCTTCAAAACATCGGCGATCACATTGGCGTGAGACGATTCCTTCTTCCGATACCTTTCACCGTTTGGCAGACCCTTGCCCTCGGCATGGAGATGCTTCCTCATCCTCCTCTCACTCGAAACCAGGTCGAGCTCATGATGATCGACAACATCTTGTCTGCAGCGTTGCCCGGGTTCAAGGATCTCGAAATTGCGCCGCAGGACATCGAAGCTGGGCTCGCGGAGATAGAACGAGGGAATAAAGCGTAGTCGCTTCAGGGCAGATTCTGGATCCGGCCCCAGCTGCTCTTCGTACCCCAGATGCCGGAGCGCAGCGCTTCGATCTGCACGATCTGGCTGTGGTCGATGAACAGGTTGACATTGTTGCCGTAGTTCTTGACGTACCATTCGAAGACTTCCGGATCCGCCGCTTCGAACATCACCTTCTCCAGTCCAAGCTCGTTGATGATGCGTGCCACCACATCGGTGCGCCAAGCCTTCACATTTTCGGTAATGCCCTCGCTTTCGATCATGATGATGTCGGCGCCGGCATCGAGGCCGCGTTTCGCCTGCGCGATGAGCCAGCCCACATCCCTGGTGCCCTCACTCTCCAGTTCCCGGGCAGAGGTGTCACCCCCGGCGCCAAACTGGATTCCAAGCTCGGGCTTGGCTTTAAGGCCCGCCGCCTTGACCTTCTCGATGAGCCGCAGCAAGGCATCACTCGGCAGGCTGATGAAGCCGGTCGACAGTTCGATCACATCGAAACCGAGCGCCTTGGCTTCGGCAATGTAGCGATCGACAATGCCGGGGCCGAAGCGCAGCACATTCTCGATCCAGCCGCCGGTCGACACATAGATATCGTGATCATGGGCCAGTTTGTTGATCGCCTTGACGGCGGCGGGCGGCATCAAGGCGAATGATCCGCCGGCATATTTGAGACCGTCGATCCAGGCGCCCATGGTTTCGACAAGATCGGCGAGATGGTGCCGACCATAGGCGCTGTAATAAGGACCGCGAATCTCGGTGAGACCGGTGTTGCGCGGCTTCGCCGGACGCGATGCGCGAGGAATGAAGGAGAAAGTCGTTTCTGTCATGGCTTTGCTCTGATCTATCAAAGCCATTGAGGGAAGTATGGTTCCAGCGTCTCGCCCCAAGGCCTCGATCGGGCTATTGGAACTTCGCGAAGGGCTGCTAGGATTGGTCTCATGCTTTGCACATCTCACCGGCCGATCAGTGCGTTGGCCATCGCCGTCTGCATGTTCGTCACTCCCGCCGCTGCCGCTTCGTTCGAGACCTGCGTGAAAGGCATTCGCGCCGATGTCCTCAAAGCCGGCATCAGGGCCGATATCGTCAATGCCGCCTTCCGCAATATAGCGTTCGATGAGAAAGCGGTGCGCTTCTCCAGGACCCAGCCGGAATATCGCCTCGAGATCTGGGACTATATGGCCTTCCTGGTCGATGATGTGCGCATCGCCGATGGCAAGAAGATGATGCAGATTCATCAAAAAACTCTGCGTGAGGTCGAAAAGGCCTATGGCATCAATCGCTACATTCTCGCCGCACTGTGGGGCGTGGAGAGCGACTACGGACAGGAGGAGGGAATCTTCTTTCTGCCGCATGCGCTGCCCAATGTCGCCTGCGGTGGAAAGAAGCCGGCGCTTTTCACCGCCGAACTGATCCAGGCGATGCGCATTGTCCAGGCCGGCGATGTGAAGCTTGGAGATCTGAACGGTTCCTGGGCCGGGGCCTTTGGCCAGACCCAGTTCATGCCCTCGACCTATCGAAGGCTCGCGGTTGATTTCGATCGTGACGGCCATCGCGATACAATCCGCTCGGTGCCGGATGCGCTCGCTTCCGCCGCCAACTTCCTCAAGAAAGCCGGCTGGCAATCGGGCCTTCCCTGGGGCTTCGAGGTGAATGTGCCGCGCTCTTATTCGGGCCCGGCCGGCCGCTCCCGGAAATCGGCCATTGCAACCTGGGCCAAGCACGGGATCAGCCGTGCCGATGGTACGGCACTTCCCTCGGGTGGGTCCTATGCGCTGATCAGGCCTGCTGGGACCTTGGGGCCCGCCTTTCTGGTCTCGCGGAACTTCGATGTTCTCTATTCCTACAATGCGGCGGAAGCCTATGCGCTGGCGATCGGCCATCTGTCCGATCGTCTCGATGGCAAGGGTGCGTTCAAGACGGCATGGCCGACCGATGATCCAGGACTGAACCGGGCACAGCGCAAGCGCCTGCAGGAGCTGCTGATCGCACAAGGCTATTACGAGGGCGAGGCGGATGGACGGATAGGGCCCCTCACCATCACGGCGATCAAGGCAGCGCAGAAAAAGGCCGGATTGAAACCGACCGGGCGGCCCGGCAGTCGCATCCTGAAAGTGCTGGCGGGGAAATGATGGGGAAGAGCATGTCGGAGATCGACAAGGCCCTGCACGCAAAGCTCGACGCCTTTGTTGCAAAGGTTGCGGGCGAGGATATTTCCCTGGTGGATGAGCTCTGGAACATGGCGGGTTCCTCATGGTTGCGTCGGAGTGGGGCGAGATCTGCCGAACCCGTGCAGAACTGGAGGCGAAGCTCAGGGCCGTCTTCGCCATTCCCGCGACCATTCTCTTCGATTGGCCCAAGCGGAAATTGACCATCGTCGGAAATGCCGCTTGGATCTTCGCGGAAGGTGATCTGATCATCCGGGCTTCCGGAACGGAAGATGTCCGGCGTCCCTATCTCGCCTCATGCATTTTCGAAAAGCTTGGCGGTGAATGGCACTGGCTCCAATTCTTCGGCTCCGAGCCGGTGTGAGGCTAGCTTCACTTCTTCTTCTGTGGATAGATCGTCTCGCCGCGCTTGAGCATCGTAACGAAGCTCTCGATCTTCTTCTTCCGCCCGGCTTCGGTCTTCATATTGTGAACGCGGAAGGCGAGCGCGAAGCGGTTCTGTGCGCTGAGTGTCGCGAGCATCGCTTTGGCCTTGGGCTCGGCGTCGATGGCGGCCTGAAGATCATCGGGGATCTTCATGTCCTTGCTGCTATAGGCGCGCGCCCAGCGTCCGTCGGCCTTGGCCGCCTCGATTTCCCTGAGCCCGTGCCCGGTCATCCGGCCTTCCTTGATGAGCCTGGCGACATTGTCGACATTGATCTGGCTCCAGATGCTCCTCCTGCCGCGCGGCGTATAGCGCTGCAGATAGCTCTTGTCGTCGAAGCCCTTGCGAATGGCATCGATCCAGCCCCAGCAGAGGCAGACATCGATGGCTTCCTTGGGCGTGATCGATTGGCGTCCTGAACCCACCTTGTGGATCTTGATCCAGACCTCGTCCTCTTTGTCGTGGTACTTGCCAAGCCACGTGTAGAAGCTTTCTGCGTCCTTGAACGCCCGCACTTTATCGGGATCGACCTTGACTTGAGGCATCAGCCTGTCTGCTTTCGGAAAGAACGGATCAGCGCATAGTAAAGCTGTGATCTGCCTTGGCCAAGTAGAACGGGTTGAGAATGATTGCACGATAATGGCCCAGAATATAGCGAAGGCACGCATGTCTTTCTCGCCTCCGATGAAGCCTCGCCTCGTGGCTCACCGGCGAACGCATCACTGCCTCAGGCAGCTGGCGGTGATCTGGTCTTCAGCCCCCCTGTCAGGAAATCAACGAGGTCGCACAATACATCACGCTCTATCCCATCTCGGCGCTATGCTGCGCTCAAACGCAAGAGGCGTGGTGCCGGTGAGGCGCCGGCTCTCGCGCACCAGATGCGCCTGGTCCGAATATCCCGCTTCAGCGGCGAGCGCAGCGGTCGAGGTTGGCGCACTACGGTGCCTGAGCTTCTTGAAGCGCTGATAGCGCAGGATGCGATCGAGCGTCTTCGGGCCATAGCCGAAGCTCTCATCGAACCGGCGCCGCAAGGTCCTCTCGCTCATGGCGAGCGCGCGCCCGAGCCAGGGAACGAGGGGCGCACCTTGCGGCGGGCCTTCCTCGATCAGCGTGAAGGCGGCTGCCATGGCCCTGTCGACGGGCGGGCGCGCCGGCGGGCACCGGGCCAGGACGCTCT
>VAZZ01000542.1 GCA_005884715.1 Alphaproteobacteria bacterium
CAGGCGGTCGGCCGGGATTTCATCGAACAGCCAGTCGGCCTCGCTATTCTGGATGGCGGTCACCGAGGCCTCCTCGCTCAGGCCGAAGTCATACTGCACCTTGTCGGGATAGCCGTCGGGCTGCGCCTCTTCGCTCCACACCTTGAAATGGGGATTGCGGACCATGACCAGGGCTTTGTTAGGGTCATAGGATTCGAACATATAGGGGCCGGTGCCGGGAATGGGCACCGAGCCCGCATCCTGGGCCGGTGCATCGGCTGGGAGGATCACCGCATGCGGGAGGCCCAGCTTGTCGAAGAACTCGGCATCCGGCTGGGTGAGATTGATAGTTACGGTTCCAGCTGCCTCGTCACCCACGACGCCGCCCTCGAGCGTGCATTTCGCCGGTTCTGCCAGGCATTTGTCGGCGCCGACGATGCCAGCGAAGAAGGAGCCGGAGGTCGGGCTCGATACTGTGAAAATGCGCTGGAAGGAAGCGACGACATCCTTCACGCCAAGCTCGCGGCCGTCGGAGAATTTGATGCCTTTGCGGATCTTGAACACATAGGTCTTGCCGCTATTCTCGGACTTCGGAATCTCCTCGGCGATGTCGGCGACGATCTTGAAGCCTTCGGCACCTGCGGCCTTCTTGAATGTCACAAGGCCATCATAGGTCGGCTGATAGAGCTGCCAGTATTGCAGAGTGTAATTGATATGGGGATCAAGCGTCCCGCCGGCGGAGCGGGAGAGAAGACGCATCGTACCACCGCGATGCTCGGCCTTGTATTCGGCATAGGATGTGCCGCTGAGCGTCGTCAAAAGCAGGGCCGCGGCGCCTGCCAGCAACCATTTTTTCATATCACGTCTCCCTAGGTTCGGTTTCTAGTCGTTCGCGTCGAGGAATACCGCGACGGTCTTCATGCATTTCTCGGTTTCTTCCACATGCGGCATGTGGCTCGATTTCTCGAATATGACCCAGCGGGCGCCCTTGATATTGTCGGCGAAGGGCTGGACGACGGCCGGGGTCGCTTCATCATAGCGCCCGGAAATCAAGAGTGTAGGCACATTGATGGCCGCTACCTTGTCGATGACGCTCCAGGTCTTGAGACTACCGATGACGAAGAACTCATTGGGACCGTTCATGGTGTTGTAGACGGTCGGGTTGCGGCCGATCTGGTCGAAGGAGCGCTTCACTTCCGGTGGGAAGGGGACGACGCGACAGACATGGCGCTCATAGAAGGCCATCGCCGCAGCGAGATATTCGGGATCGGTCAGGGTGCCCGCCTTCTCATGCCGGTCGAGGGTTGAGCGGATCTTTTCCGGCATTTCGCTGCGCAGCCGGTTGGCTTCCGACACCCAGAGTTCCATCGAGGCCGGCGAATTGGCGATAGTGAGGGATTTGAGGCCCCGCGGCCTGGTGATGCCGAATTCGGCACCGAGCATGCCGCCCCAGGATTGGCCCAATACATGATAGGCCGAGCGCAGGCTCAGATGATCGATGAGGCTGTTCAGCTCCTCGATGAAGAGCTGCGGCGTCCAGAAGTCGGCGCCCTTGTCGGGCAGAAGGGTGGATTTGCCGCAACCCAACTGATCATAATGGATGACACGGCGGCCGTTACGGGCAAGAAGCGCATAGGCTTCGAGATAATCATGGGCAGCGCCAGGACCACCATGAAGCAGGACCACTGGCGGCTTCGTTGAATTGGGATCGCCCGTTACGCGGAACCAGGTGACATAGTCGCGGAAGGGTGCGTAGCCTTCCTTAGAATATATGCGCATGCAAGCTTTACTCCCCGGACGCGTCGGGACGCTATCGCGGTTTATTCCGGGTGGCAATGGCAGTCCGAGAGGAGCGATGCGACATTGTTTCTTTTGCCCGGCAAATATGCACAATGCACTTCGTTCAATCACAGAGCCCGAATTTCGATCACATGACCCTCGCCCTGAACGATCATTTGAAACCCGAAAAAGTCCTGCCCGCCGATCACGACAAAGCCACCCTCGCCGGACGCGCATGGCGCCCCGACGTGGATGGACCGTCGATAGTTATGCTCAGGGGCGATGAGTTATTCGACATCAGCGCCGATTTTCCAACCATGCGTGATCTCTGCGAAGCGGCCGATCCCGCCAAGGCCCTGCGTGCCGCCAAAGGTATGTCGATCGGCAAGCTTGCCGATATCCTTGCCAATACGGCGGCCGACATGCGCAACACATCGAAGCCCTGGCTTCTCGCACCCATCGATCTTCAGGCGGTCAAGGCAGCCGGCGTCACCTTCGCCATATCGATGCTCGAGCGCGTCATCGAGGAACGGGCGCGTGGCGATTACAATGCCGCTGCGGAAATCCGCAAGAGCGTGAAGGAACTCGTCGGCGATGATCTCAAGAAACTGAAGCCTGGCTCGCCCCAGGCGATGCGGCTCAAGGAGACACTGATCGCCCAGGGTGCGTGGAGCCAATATCTCGAAGTGGGCATCGGCCCCGATGCGGAAATCTTCACCAAGGCGCAAGTCATGTCCTCGGTCGGCACGGGTGCGGATGGCGGGCTCCATGCCATATCGAGCTGGAACAATCCGGAACCGGAAGTCGTGCTCGCCGTGGCGTCGACAGGAAAAATCGTCGGCGCCACGCTCGGCAATGATATCAATCTGCGCGATGTCGAGGGCCGCTCCGCCCTTCTTCTCTCGAAAGCGAAGGACAACAACGCATCCTGCGCGGTCGGACCCTTCCTCAGGTTCTTCGATGACAGTTTCAGTCTCGACGATGTGCGCAACGCGGCGGTGACGCTCGAGGTCGAGGGGCCGGAGGGTTACAAACTCAAGGGGTCGTCCTCTTTGTCGATGATCAGCCGCGACCCGGCCGATATCGCGGGCCAGACGATCGGCAAGCATCATCAGTATCCGGACGGTTTTGTGCTGTTCCTCGGCACGATGTTCGCACCTGTCGAAGATCGCGACACCAAGGGCAAGGGCTTCACCCACAAGGATGGCGACATCGTCACCATTGCCACGACAAAGCTCGGAAGTCTCACCAACCGCATGCGGCGCAGCCATGAATGCCCGCCCTGGACGTTCGGAGTAAGCCACCTGATGCGCAATCTGGCAAAGCGGGGATTGATCTAAGATTCCCTCTCCCATGGGGGAAGGAAAGCGATCAAGACTCTTCTTGCTCTGGATCCGGCGGTTCGTCACCCGGATCAGGCTCCTCTTCAGCGGGAATCGCGTAGCGGCCGCCAAGCCAACGGCTGAGATCGACATCGGCGCAGCGGGCCGAGCAGAAAGGGTGATATTTTTGCAGCGAAGGCTTGCCGCAAATCGGGCAGGGGCGCCGCAGGCGCAACCGCACGGGCGGCTTTTCGGCGCTCATATTCCGCTGAGCGGCGAGACCAACCAGCTGTAATGCACGGGATAGCCTGCGCCCTGGAGAAGATGGACCGTCTCGAAAAGCGGCAGGCCGACCACGCCCGAATGCGAGCCGCTCAATGAGCGCACAAATGATTCGGCGCGCCCCTGCAGCGCATATCCGCCGGCCTTGCCGCGCCATTCGCCTGATTTGAGATAGGTCTCGACATCTTCGCGCGAAAAGCGCTTGAAGCGGACTTTTGTCTCCGAGCAGCGACGCCACGACCGCCCGCCTGGGGCCAAAAGCGTCACAGCGGAATAGACCCAGTGCGAGCGGCCCGACAGCAGCCACAGGCAGGATGCGGCTTCCTCGGGCGTCTCGGGCTTGGGCAGGATGCGCCGGCCGAGCCCCACCACCGTGTCGGCGGCCAGGATGAAGGTCTTGGCTCCGAGCTTCTTAACGAGCGGCGCCTCCTGGGCAGTGCGGGCCTTCTCACCGGCGAGCCTGATGGCGAGCCGGCGTGGGCTTTCGCGC
>VAZZ01000544.1 GCA_005884715.1 Alphaproteobacteria bacterium
AATGAAGAGCCGGTGATGGCGGGCCAGCCTCTAGCGGAAATTGGCTGATGCGACTTAAATTTCGGAGAACGAAACTCGGAGCGGCCAAACTTTCCCCTTCTCCCGCCTGCGGGTGAAGGTGGCCGACAGGCCGGAGGGTGTTGGGCAACAAGCCACGGACTCTCTCCTGGGTTACGGCGAGCAATGAGCAATGCCCGACAGCAATATGCCGGCTCGGTGTTGCGCAGTACCAACGACGTCGCGAAGACACCCTCATCCGCCCTTCGGGCACCTTCTCCCGCAAGCGGGAGAAGGGGAAAACCGGGTGTAGTTCGCGGAATTTTAGAGCTAGCCCATGCTGAAATCCCTCCTCATCGCCAATCGCGGCGAGATCGCGGTGCGCATCATCAGGGCGGCGCGCGAATTGGGGATCCGCACCATCCAGGCGCATAGCGCCGCTGATACTTCATCGCTCGCCGTCAGGATGGCGGATGAAGCCATCAATATCGGCCCGCCGCATGCGGCGAAATCCTATCTCAATATTGCCGCCATCATCGATGCCGCGAAACAATCGGGCGCCGATGCCATACATCCGGGCTATGGCTTCCTCGCCGAGAATGCCGCCTTCGCCGATGCAGTCGAAGCGGCGGGCATGATCTTTGTCGGCCCGAGCGGCGATGCGATCCGCATCATGGGCGACAAGGTCTCCGCCCGCATCGCCGCCGAGAAGGCGGGTGTTCCGGTCGTGCCGGGGAGCGGCGGGCGCATCGAGGACTTAAGCGAAGCGGCAAAGGTCGCCGAATGCATCGGCTTTCCTATCATGATCAAGGCCGCGGCCGGGGGCGGCGGGCGTGGCATCCGCATCGCCAATACGGAAGCCGAATTCGAGCAGTTCCTGCCGCAGGCGCAGGCTGAAGCCCAGGCGGCCTTTGGCGATGGCGGTCTTTATATAGAGAAGGTCATTGCCAAAGCCCGCCATATCGAAGTGCAGATTTTGGGCGACGGTGAGCGCGCCATCCATTGTTTCGAACGCGAATGCTCTTTGCAGCGCCGCCGCCAGAAATTATGGGAAGAAGCCCCCTCGCCCGTCCTGCCGGAGAATATACGCACCAAACTCTGCGCTTCCGCCGTGGCGCTCGCCGAAGCGGTACACTATCGCGGTGCCGGCACCATCGAATATCTCTATGATGACGCCACACATGAATTCTATTTTATCGAGATGAATACCCGCATCCAGGTCGAGCATCCGGTGACCGAATTCATCACCGGCCTCGATCTCATGCGCGAGATGATCCTGATCGCCGGTGGCGCGCGCTTGCGCCACAGCCAAAAGGACATCGCGCGCAAGGGTCACGCGATCGAGGTCCGCATCAATGCCGAGGATCCGGCCAAGAACTTCATGCCTTTTCCGGGCGTCGTCTGCGGCTTGCAGGTTCCAGGCGGACCCGGCACCCGCTTCGACACAATGCTCTATGACGGTTATCAGGTGCCGCCTTTCTATGACTCGCTGCTGGGCAAGCTCATCGTCTGGGACGACACCCGTGGAAACGCCATCAATCGCCTCAAGCGCGCCCTGAGGGAGCTCGAGATCGGCGGCCTCAAGACGACGAAGCCCTTGCATCTGCTCCTCGCCGAGGATGAAGAGGTGCTTGAAGGCAAATTCCATACCCGCTGGCTCGAGCCCTGGCTCGAAGCCAATGCTGCAAGATTGGAAAGATGAGGCGATGACGAACGTACCAATGGAGCGTTTGCATTCCCCTTCATCCGTCATCCCGGCGAAAGCCGGGATCCATTCAATAAGCGCAATCCAGGCGGCGCTGCTCGTTTGGAAGGAATTTAGGGGATCCCGGCTTGCGCCGGGATGACGGAAAATGGGTTGGCGACAAGGACGCGCGAAAAGAAGCAAGTCAGTGAGGGAGGTGGCGCTTCGATGAAGACCCGATATTCCTATGGTGGCGATGAGCATATTTTCGTCGAGATCGACGAGGAGATGTCGCTCGAGGCCTTCTTCAAATCATTGTTCATCAGCAATGCCGTGAAGGACGCGAAGATCAAGGGCGTCAGCGAGATCTGTCCGGCCAATGCCTCGATGCAGATCAAGTACGATCCCGATGTGATCAAGCCTTCGGACATGCTGGCCGAACTGAAGAAGCTCGAAACAGTCGCCGACAAGGCCGAGCACGTCCTCAAGACGCGGATCATCGAGGTCCCCGTTTATTACAACGATCCCTGGACGCGTGAGACGCTGATGCGTTTCCGCGAGCGCCACCAGGATCCCAAAAGCACCGACATCGAATATGCCGCGCGCATCAACAATCTCGACGGCGCGCAAGGTTTCATCAAGGCGCATTCGGGATCCCCCTGGTTCGTCTCCATGGTGGGCTTTGTTGCGGGCCTGCCCTTCCTCTATCAGATGGTCGAACGAAAGCGGCAGATCGAGGCGCCGAAATATCTGCGCCCGCGCACCGACACGCCGAGGCTCACCGTCGGCCATGGCGGCTGCTTCGGCTGCATCTATTCGGTGAGAGGCGCCGGCGGCTACCAAATGTTCGGCATCACGCCGATGCCGATCTATGACCCCAACCAGAAGATCAGCTATCTGCGCGATTTCATGTGCCTGTTCAAACCGGGCGACATCGTCAAATGGAAGCCAATCGACCGCACCCAATATGACGCAACGGTGGCCGATGTCGATTCTGGCAAGTTCACGCCCCTCATGAAGAACGTCACCTTCTCGCTGGCCGACTTCCACAAGGACATCGATGCCTGCAACCGCAAGCTCAATGAGGTGCTCCATGGCCATTAAGGTATTGAAACCCGGCCTTGCCACCACGGTCCAGGATCTGGGCCGGCCCGGCTATTACCATATCGGCATCCCGCTCTCGGGCGGCATGGACAGGCTCGCGACCCGGGCCGCCAATATGCTGGTCGGCAATGATGAGGGTGCCGCTTTGCTCGAGGCCGTCTTCATGGGCCCCGAGCTCGAATTCACCTCCGATGCGACCGTTGCCGTCACTGGTGCTGAACTGCCGCCCAAGGTCGATGGCGCCGCACGCGAAGGCTGGACATCCTTCACGGTGAAGAAGGGACAGATCATCTCCTTCGACTTCCTGAAGAAGGGGGCCCGTGCCTACATTGCTGTCTCTGGCGGCATCGATGTCCCGGTCGTTCTCGGCTCACGCTCGACTTACGCATTGGGAGCACTTGGCGGTTTCAAGGGCCGCAAGCTCGAAGCCGGCGATGAACTGCCGGTCGGCCGTGGCAAGAGCGTCAAGGACGGCCGCACGATCCCCGCCAATCTCAGGCGCGTGAACGGCAATCCGGCCGAATTGCGCATGGTGCCGGGGCTCTACTGGCATCGCATTACCGAGGCGGCGGGCAAGCATTTCTTCGAGGATACCTGGAAGGTGGCGCCGGAAGCCGACCGCATCGGCTATCGCTTCAAGGGCGGCCGCCCGCTTGAATTCGTGCCGCGCACCCCGCCTTTCGGCGCCGGCTCCGATCCTTCCAACATCGTCGATGCTTGCTACCCTTACGGCTCGATCCAGGTGCCGGGCGGCACCGAACCGATCGTGCTGCATCGCGATGCGGTGTCGGGCGGCGGCTATTTCATGGTCGGCACGGTGATCTCGGCCGATATGGACCTGATCGGGCAATTGCAGCCGCATACACAGGCAAAATTCGTGAGCATCGATCTCGAAGAGGCTCTCAAGGCGCGCACTGAGCGCGAGACACATCTTCACAAGGTCAGGGATTCAGTGTCCTGATCAGGCGTCGAAGCAAAGCTATTGCATATGGACTTCATGGGCGGGAAATTGATGCAATCGGCTGGACCTCTGCAGTTTTCCCCCCTCTCCCGTTGCGAAGCAATGGGAGAGGGTGCCCGAAGGGCGGGTGAGGGCTCTTTGTCTCAGCACGGAAAGCTCGTTGAGAGATGGCAGATTGCGCGAAAGAGCCCTCATCCGGCCTCCGGCCACCTTCTCCCACGCTGCGCGCGGGAGAAGGGGAATGATGGAGAGTGCTTCGCCCTGCTAGGCGTCGAGGCGCTCCTTCCTGCGGGCCTCGTCGCGATATTCTTTGGGCGACACACCGAAATGAGCCTTGAACACGCGCGAGAACTGAGCCTGGTCGCCAAAGCCCCAGTGGTAAGCGATCTCGCCGACGCTTTGCGTGATGCTGCGGTCGGCGAGCGCGGCGCGGCAGGCATCGAGGCGCTGGTCGCGGATCCAGGCGCCGAGCGTCTGGTTGGTGTCGCGGAACAGCTCATGCAGATAGCGGATCGATATGCCGCAATTGCGCGCGATCATATCGGGATCGAGCGCCGGGTTGCGCAGGTTCTTGCGCACGAAGCTTTCGATGCGGGTCAGATGCGCCCCTCGCATGGTCGAGCTGCCAGAAGTGAGCGTGCGGTCATCCGCCTTGAGCGCCAGCACCAGGAGATCGATGAGCTGTTGCCCGATCATGGCGCGCATTTCGGCACTCATCTCATCGAACCGGTCCGGGATGAGATGCAGCATGTCGGCGAAGAAGCCGCCCGCACCATTGGCGGCATCGAATTGCAGCGAGCAGAAGCGGTCGGGCCCGCGGATGCGTCCCGACAGCGCCTTGGCCTCGACCTTCATGACCCACAGATCGGCCGCCTCGTCATGGCTGAACTCGTAAGGCTCGTGGCTCCTCTCGAGGATGAAGCTGCCCGGCGCGCAATGCACATCCTTGCCGCATTGCGAGAAGAAGATCTCGGTGCGCGCCGGCACCGTCACCAGGAAATGCTCGTCGCGCTCGGCGCGGAAATGATGCGGCAGGCGGCGATAGCGCAGGGCTTGCGAGGTGAGGCGCGACAGCGAGACGCCGCCCAGATGCCAGTCGGTGATCTCGCCCGAAAAGCGGTCGGGCTCGCGGAAGCTGAGATCGAGCGGGAAATAGGCCTTGGCGATCGTCTCGTGCCAGTGCCGGCTGCGCTCGGCGGGCGCCATGCTGTTGGTCGAAATACGCGTTTTCATGAGACACTCCGCATGCGGAAAATGTTACGGCGGCGGAGCCTTGGGCGCAATGAAAACTGGTGTCAATGCGCGGTAAATCAAATAGGGGTTCACCCGCTGCAAAGACTTGGATGTAGATCGGGCCTAAGGCTCTTTCCCAGCAATGGTGCGAAAGACGCCATGCCGAGGGAGGGAAAGCGGCCGCTCATCAGCGGCGGGACTATTTTTGCTTTCGGCATGGTTCAGCGACAAGCGAGGGCCATATGAAAGCGAAACGCAAAGCCAAAGTCGATCCGATCACCCTTTCCGTCGTGCGCGGCGTGCTGGAAACGACGCAGCGCGAAATGACCCTGACGCTGGAAAAGACCGCCCGTTCGTCGGTCTTCAACCTCGCGCATGATTATTCGACCGCCCTGTTCAACGCCAAGCCGGAAATGATCCTACAGGGCCAGGATATCCCGATCCATCTAGGCTCGCTCATCCCGGCCATGAAGGCGGTCGCCCGCTATTTCGGCGATGACATCCATGAAGGCGACCTCATCCTCCATAATGATCCGGCCTTCGGCGGCAGCCACGCCATCGATACCTGCATGTACAAGCCGGTCTTCCACAAGGGCAAGCTCGCTTACTGGACGGTGTGCAAGGGCCATCTGACCGATATCGGCGGACCGGTGCCCGCCGGCTACAATCCCAATGCCAAGGAAATCTACGCCGAATGCCTGCGCATCCCGCCGGTGAAGATCTGGGACAAGGGCAAGCCGCGCCATGATGTCTTGAACATGATCCTCACCAATATGCGGGCAAGGCGCGACCAGGAAGGCGATTTCAACGCGCTCATCGGCGCCTGCCAGGTGGGCGAACGCAATCTCCTCGCGATGGTGGACAAATATGGCGCGCCAACCGTCGATGCCTGCATCGATGAATTGCTCGCCATGGCCGACCGCCATATGCGCTCGCTAATCAAGTCGGTGCCGGACGGCACCTATAGCGGCACGGCCATTCTGGAGGATGCCGGGCACGGTCTCGGCGATTTCGAGATCACCGCGACAGTGACGATCAAAGGCGACACGTGCCACATCGCGATTCTGAGCCCGCCGCAGGTGCCCTATTTCATCAATTCCTATGAGGGCAATTCGCATTCGGGCGTCTATCTGGGGCTCATGATGTTCGCGGCCTTGCCGCCGCCCTATAAAGAAGGTCTCTATCGCTGCGTGACGATCGACTTCGGACCGAAGGGCACTCTGTGCAGTGCCGCGGAGCCGGCACCCCATATGAACTGCACGACGACGCTTATGGAGACGCTGACCGATGAGGTCAGGCTTGCTTTCCAGAAGGCGATGCCTTCCAAGGTCGCCGCCTCCTGGGGCCATGCCAACGGCCTCAATATTGCCGGGCGCGATGGGCGCAGCGGCGAGGAATTCGTGACCATGGTGCTCGCCACCATCATTTCAGGCGGCGGCGCTACGCCGCAGCAGGATGGCTGGCATGCGGTCGGCCCCGAATGCTGCTTCGGGGCGCTGACCTCGGGCGATGTCGAACTCTTGGAATATTCCTATCCCATCATCATCCACCGCTATTCGCTGATGACTGACTCCGGCGGGGCCGGAAAATATCGCGGCGGTTCATCGGCTTTGGCGAAGGCCGCCGCATCCCGGCCATGGGCGCGGTTGGCGCCGCATCGAAGCTCATCGACACCAAGGTCGGGCGCGTCGAACTTAAGCGCAACGGCCGCACCGATATCGAACGCAAGAACATCCTCGAGACCATCGGACCCGGTGATACCATCACCAACATGAATCCGGGCGGCGGCGGCTACGGCAATCCGCATGACCGGCCGCTCGACAAGGTCCTGTGGGACGTGAAGAATGGCCTCGTTTCGATCGAGGGAGCGCGCCAGGATTATGGCGTCGTCATCGCCGATCTGGCGAGCCTCACCATCGATCATGACGCAACCCGCAGCTTGCGCGGAGGTGCCCAATGAACGCCCAGTATCGTCTCGGCATCGATGCCGGCGGCACCTTCACCGATTTCGTGATCGCCGACCGCAAATCGGGCGCCATCACATTGTTCAAGGCGCTCTCGACCCCCGCCAATCCGACCAAGGCCATCGAGAACGGCCTGCAACTGATCGCCGAACATCTCGGCCGTTCGGCCTCCGAGATCGTTACCAATTGCGATCTGTGCATCAACGGAACCACTG
>VAZZ01000545.1 GCA_005884715.1 Alphaproteobacteria bacterium
GCATCTCCATCGGCCGGATGCCGAGATTTCGCCCACCCGATTCCGGCGCTCCATCCATGACGACGGCATGGCCGCTGCCCGATTCGCCTACGAATGTACGGCCCTCAAGCCATTGAACGCGCGCCTTCATCTGCTCATTCCATCTTCGAATTCGTCTGATGGGCCTATAGACCTATGCCCGGCCATTCGCCAGCGCCGCGCCGATCATGCCGGCCTGTCCTTTGTCGGTCATCTTCTGCCATTTGCTCTTCGCTTGACATTGCGTGCACGCGCGTGGGATTAGGGAAATATCAGGATGCCTATAGTTGCATCTCAAGCCCGATGCAGTTTCGCTTTCATCAGCCTTCAGAAAATCCCCCGTTATCCTGATTATTTTGGAGCGGAAATTGCCCGCCGGAAATGCTAAGCTTTTGATATTGCTGAAGAGAGAATCTTTTCGGCAAGAAACGGATTAAATCTCTCTATTTTAATATCTACTGTCCAGCCTCGGCCAATATCCAGTCCCGGAATAATTGCGTCTTGCGCGGCAACCGGTTGGTGTGCGGATAGACGAGATAATAATTGAAGCCGGTCGAGGCCATCACGTCGAAAGGCTGGATGAGCTTTCCCTCCTTGAACTCCTGCGTCACAAAACCCGGATGCACCAGCGCCAGGCCATGACCGGCGGCGGCGAGGACAGCCGCCATTTGTTGGGTCTCCACATCGATGCCCGGGCGGGCGAGGGCGGCCGGCGGTTTCACGCCCGCGGCGGCAAACCATATCGGCCACCATTCATCGCGCGGACCAATGAAGATGCAGTCGGTGAGATCGGCGGGTGATTTGGGCTTGCCGATGCGCTCGTAATAAAGCGGGTTGCACACCGCGGTGAAATTTCCGCCGCCGATAAGATGACTTTTGATTCCGGGCCAGCTTCCCTTGCCCGATCTGATCGCGGCATCGACACCGTCGCGTTCGAAATCGACGAGATGCGATGAGACATCGAGGCGAACCGCGATATCAGGATTGTGCATCTGGAAGCCGCCGATGCGCGGGGCGAGCCAGGTCGATGCAAAAGTCTGCATGGTCGAGATCACCAGGAGATTGGTGGTCTCGGCCCTTGCCGATTGGAAGGCCTGGGTCAGGTCGCTCAAGGCCCGGCGCACCATCGGCGCCACTGTCCTGCCATGCTCGCTGAGCGCCACGCCACGCGCCTCGCGCAGAAACAATGGCGCGCCAATGAAGCTTTCGAGCAGCTTCACCTGATAGCTCACCGCCGACTGGGTCATGTTCAGTTCGCTCGCGGCCTTGGTGAAATTCAGATGCCGGGCGACCGCGTCAAAGACCTTAACGGCCTGCAAAGGAGGTGTCTCAGCCATAGAAATTCTTCGGGTGTTAAGCCATCAATCAGTTTGATGCCTTGTACCATATTTCGCGTTGGAAACAATGAGAAACATGGATCATATTCAACATCAATTCGATGGCTTAAAGCAAAAACGAGGCCCGCTATGACACTCACGACCCGCCTTTTCCGGCTGTTTTCAATGCCGCAAAGCCGTTCGGCCTCGGGCCGCGTCGCAATCCCCCGGCTCGATGTCCTCAATCTGAGCAACCATGATCTGGCCGATCTCAATCTGCCGTCCTATTACCGCTCGAGGCTCGATGTCGAGCGCAGCTTAAATGTCCACGAGCAGCATCGCTGACCCCAGGACGGTTATTCAAAGGTGCAGCGATAGCGTTCACGCAGAATATTTTTCTGCACCTTTCCCATGTTATTGAGCGGCAATTCACCGGCAATCACGATTCGCTTCGGCCGCTTGTAATTGGCGAGTTTTTCCGCG
>VAZZ01000546.1 GCA_005884715.1 Alphaproteobacteria bacterium
CCACGCGCATGGGCGGATACCATCGTTTTGCCGGCCCATGCTACGCCGCCGCGAGGCTAAATGACACAAAATTTACGCAGCGAACATTTACTGAAGACGCTAGGCTAGTTTCGCTCAGGTCAACCGTAGGTGCTTGACGACAGCTGTCTTGACTAGGCGTCATGACTGGCCCTACGAATTGTCGCGGGAAAATGCGCGGGTTTTAGCAAAGCAAACTGGTATTTGGTGCACTTAGGCAATGTCGGAATTGGCAGGAAACAGCTCGCGCAGGCGGGTGGTCGCGGCCGGCATCGCCGGCAATGTGATGGAATGGTACGATTTTTCGATCTACGGGTTTTTCGCCCGGACCATCGGCAATCTCTATTTCCCGACAGAAGATCCTAGAACCTCTTTGCTGGCCGCTTATGCCGTTTTTGCCATCGGCTTCCTCATGCGCCCGCTTGGCGCTGTCCTTTTCGGTCATATCGGTGACCGCGTCGGCCGCGGCCCAGCCTTGCTGTGGTCAGTGGTTGTGATGGCGGTGCCGACTCTGGTGATGGGCCTGCTACCCACTTATGGCCAGATCGGTATTGCGGCCTCGCTGCTCATGGTGCTCTGCCGCGTCCTGCAGGGCCTCGCGGTCGGGGGCGAATATACCGGCTCTGCCGTATTTCTCGCCGAGACCGCGCATCCGCAAAAGCGCGGCGCTGCCAGCGCCTGGGCGCCGTTCGGCGCTGTCGCCGGCATTCTGCTCGGCTCGGCCGTTGGCGCCGCAATCATGAATTCCATGCCGCTGGAACAGGTCGTCGCCTGGGGTTGGCGGATACCCTTCCTGCTCGGTGTGCTAGTGGGTGGTGTCGGCTTTCTCCTGAGGCGACGCATGCCGTTCGACAAGCCGGCGGCAACAGCGGGCTTTCCTCTGCTTCGGGCGTTGCGCGAACATCCACTGGAGATGCTGCAGGTCGTCAGCATCAGTCTCGTCAACGCCGTCGGCTTCTACCTGATATTCGTCTATATCGTCACATGGCTGAAGCTCGTCGCCGATGTTGGAGCAAGCACCGCGCTTCTCATCAACTCGGCCAACATGGCGATCTTGCTCGCCGTCATCCTGGTCGTGTCGCGGCTCTCCGACCGCATAGGGCGCAAACCGGTCCTGGCCGGAGCGGCGATCGGACTGTTGTTGTTCTCCTGGCCGCTGATGGCGCTCATGGAGACCGGCGATGTCTTCTCCGTCTTTCTCGGCCAACTTGGATTTGCCCTGCTGATTGGCTCCTATGGTGCCGTAAATCCTATTGCGATTTGTGAGATCTTCCCCCGCCACGTTCGCTGCTCCGCGGTTTCGACGGCTTACAATATTGCACTTGGCCTGGCTGGCGGCACGGCGCCGGCAGTCGCCACCTGGTTGATCGAGCTCACCGGCCGTCCGAGCGTGCCGGCCGTATATATCATGGCATGTGCCGCCATCTCCGCGGCGGCGGTTCTTTCGGTGCGCGCGGGTTCGAGGCAGTCGCTCGCCGATTCGGTCATAGCCGCCTAGGCGCGATCTTCTTCCGGGCCATAGCGTTCCAGCGCACTCCTCAGCGCGATGATTTGGCTCCGCAGCCGCTTGAGCTCGCCGGCCTTGAGGCCGGAGGCTTCGAGGATGCAGCGAGGGATCTTCACCGCCTCTTGCCTGAGCGCCCGGCCCTTTTGGGTCAACCCTATCCGCACCTGGCGTTCATCGGCCGGATCGCGGCTTCGCCTGACATGGCCCAATGTCTCCAGCCGCTTGAGCAGAGGCGTCATCGTGCTCGATTCGAGCAACAGCCTCCCGCCGAGGCTTCCGACCGTCTGATCATCACGCTCCCACAGAAGGACCATCACCAGATACTGCGGATATGTCAGGCCGAGCTCATCGAGCAGGGGCTTGTAGACGCGATTGAAAGCATGGCTGGCAGAATAGACGGCGAAGCACAGAAAATCGCTGAACCGCAGGGCATCCTCGGATTTCGGACCAGGTTTGGGGGTGGACACAGTCATCTCCTCGGCATGCGACAATATATATCGTGCACGATTTTATCGCAAGCGCTTGACATGGATTCGGAGATCGAATATTTAGATCGCACGCGATCTAATCGTGCAGCAATGAAAATCGACAAGCGGCAGGCGAACGGGCATGATCATCGGTACACAAGACCCATCCACGAACGATCATTCGGTGTCACGTCGGCATGTTCTTCTCGCAGGGGCCGCCATCGCGGCCCTGCCCCTAACCGCGATCGCCGGTGGAGCCGACAAGCAGTCTTCGACAATCCAACATCAGCAAGGAGTGAGACCCATGAGCACCATCACCACCAAGGACGGAATCGAGATTTATTACAAGGATTGGGGCAAGGGGCAGCCGATCGTCTTCAGCCATGGCTGGCCGCTCTCGGCGGATGACTGGGACGCTCAGATGATCTTCTTCCTCAATAAGGGTTTCCGGGTGATTGCCCATGACCGCCGTGGCCACGGCCGCTCCACGCAGACCGGCAGCGGTCATGACATGGACCACTATGCCGACGACCTTGCTGCCTTGACCGCGCATCTCGACCTCAAGGATGCCATCCATGTGGGCCATTCCACAGGCGGGGGAGAAGTGGTGCATTATCTGGCGCGTCATGGCGAAGCCCGGGTAGCGAAAGCCGCCATCATCGCAGCGGTGCCGCCTCTAATGGTCAAGACGGCGGCCAATCCGGGCGGGCTGCCGAAAGAAGTGTTCGATGGATTCCAGGTCCAGGTCGCCACCAACCGCGCCCAGTTCTATTATGATGTGCCAGCAGGACCCTTCCATGGTTACAACCGGCCTGGCGCAAAGCCCTCGCAGGGCGTGATCTGGAACTGGTGGCGCCAGGGCATGATGGGCGGTGCCAAGGCACATTTTGACGGTATCGTCGCCTTCTCGCAGACCGATTTCACCGAAGACCTAAGGAAAATCTCGGTGCCCATGCTGGTAATGCATGGCGATGACGACCAGATTGTGCCCTATGCCGATTCAGCGCCATTGTCGGCAAAACTCCTCAAGAAGGGGACAGTCAAGACCTATAAGGGCTTCCCGCATGGCATGCCGACGACCGAGGCCGAAACGATCAATGCCGACCTCCTCGCCTTCATCAGGGGATGATCAGCCGCGCCGTTTCGCCCAGGCGGAGCGGCGTTCCCGGATCACGATGCGAAAATGTGGGCACCGGCTTTTCACAAGAATTCGCGCGCTAATATATTTTTGGATCGATCACGATCATGAGTTTGGATTGTATAAACTCATTGTAATTCGGGCAGCCGTTTGGCCGGTCCTTCGCGCAACAGCATCCATATCCAGCCGGCGAAAGTGATGACCAGGAAGGGATAGGCGAAGGAGGGTAGTGGCGATGCGGTGGGCAACACCTGTTCACCTGAGAAAATCCGCGCAGCGGTGATCAGGAACAAGATTGCCGCGACAATACCAAATCCACGGACCCAGATCGGGAATTGCTTTGGTATGCTAATGAGGAGGAGCGCCACCGCCCACAAGGCAACGCCGGCGCCGAATGAAGGGACGCTTGCGCTGGCCCCTGCCGCCGTTCCAGACAGCATGACAGCCTCGCCAATTCCGAAGACAAGAAAGCCGCCGGAGACGATCTCGCTTCCCATCCCGTGGTACTTCAGGGCCAGCAGCGCACAGGCCATCACAATCCCACAGGCATCGACCGCCCATGCCATAGCCTGCAGGTTCGGCTCGGCAGTCATCGTACCGGCCACGCCGAATACACCGCCGAGCGCCAATCCAATTACAGCCAGGGAGTTTAGCGAACTGTTGAGTCCCGCCATACCCGACATGAACGCAGCCCTCCCCTGTCAATCGAATCAACCTATCGTGAATGATAGAGCACTTGCTGCCGGCACGCCAACTCTACCCCAACGTGCCACCCTCTGCTTCGGCAGGCGCGAGCTTCGCCACTGACATCAACGAAGGCTTGCCAAAGTCTTCAACCTTGGCTGGATTTGCTCAATTGACGGACTGACGCTTGGCGCCGCTATCGGCCTCTTCGTCATTCGAGTATTCGCCGGCGCTGTCGAACATCCGGCAGGCCAGTTCCGCCTTGATGAAGGAAAAGGCGACGCAGCTCTCGCTGTCGCGGCAGACCGCCTCGCAGTCCTCGAAGCGATCCTGCGAACTTTGCCGGAACGGATCGCCCGGAAAAAGCTTGTGGCGAAACCGGACCATGGAAATCTCAGCATTGGAGATCGGCGGGGGATAGGTTTCGTCCTTGAGACCGCTCATCGTGCTGGGCTCAAGCAGGCGTTCGGTAGGGTCGCCCTTCAAGAAGCACATCGAGTTCCACATATTGAAGGAATAAGCGCGGCATGACCCATTCGCGGCGCAGGCGTTCTCGCAGGCATCGCGATCGACGACTCGCAACTCGCTGACCAGCGGCCCGGCGAGATCGGTATTCGGCATGCGCCGGAACGACGTCTCAGGTCCTGGCTCCGGCTTGCTCTTTTCCGCCAGCAGAACTCTGGCGACTTTCAGGCCGGCTTGCGCATTCTCGCTCGGCTTGAGTTCGAGTGATCGCTGATAGTCGGCGATCGCCCGATCATAGAGGCGCAGTTCCTGGTAGGCCCTGGCCCGGTTGCGGTAGAATAAGGCATTCTTTGGATTAATCACGATCGCCCGGTCAAAATCGGCAAGGGCGCGGTCAAATTCGCCGTTCTTGAAGAAGATGTTGCCGCGATTGCTGTAGGCGCCGGCATAGGCCGGATTTAGCGCTATGGCCTGGCTGAAGTCCTCGATCGCCCGGTCGGGCTCGCCTTTGGTGCCATAGGCAATGGCGCGATTATTATAGGCAAGGACATGCCCTGGATCGATGGCGATCGCCTGGTTGAAATCTCCGATCGCCCGGTCATAGTCGCGCTTGGCATGATAGGCATTGCCGCGATTGTTAAAAACATCGGCATTCTTCGGATTGAGCGCGATCGAAGCTGAATAGTCGCTGATCGCCTGGTCGTAATAGCCCTTGTCAAAATATTCGAGACCGCGATTGAGATAGGCGATAGCCATGACGGAAGCGGAATAAGTGCCGGCTTCGATCAGCGCGGTACAGGCGCTGATGCTGGGCTCACCCTTCAACTTCTCGCAATCATGGCGATCATCGGCCAGCCCGGTGCCTGAGGACATGGCCGAGGCGACGAAAGCCGCAAGCGTCAGAACTTTGAGCCTTCGTCCGCACATCGAACTGGTGATTCCGGAACGAGAAAAGCCGATCGTGGCAGGGTGATCATCGATCATCCGTCCGTCAAGCGTGATAGCAGATTACGCCTTCCAGTTTCCTAACGCCGGTGCATGCAGCGGGGCGTGGCGTCAGGCTGCATCAGCGCCAGGATCCCCTGCTGGCGAAGCGTATTGAGCTTGGCCAGGTTCTCCGGCGGCCGGTGGCCCCATTCCTGGTAAAGCGCCTGCGCATTGCGGAGCAGGCGTTCG
>VAZZ01000548.1:0-442 GCA_005884715.1 Alphaproteobacteria bacterium
TTCCTGAAGCGTCCTGTCGAGGAGAGGGACCGAGGTGCCGACCAGGCTCGGCAAGCGATCGGAGAAATAGATGAGCTTTCCCTGCTCGTCGGTCTCCCACAGGAGGTCGCTGGAACAGGTTTCGAAGTCCTTGAGCAGCAAAGACAGGAACTCGCCCTGCCGGTTCATGTGATAGCTGTCGCGGGCGCGCCGCATGAGGGTGCGGTGGAGCGCCAGGCTCATCACCGACATCAGCAAGGCGACGCTCACCGCGATGAAGCCGAGAAGCAGGTCGATGTCCTCGCCGCTGCGGGTCTGACTGACGAACAGCGCGCCGCTCACGATCGCGGCAAAGGCGATGGACGCGAAAGGAAGCCGCGTGAGCGCGAAGGCGCCGGTCACCGATGCGATGAAGGAAATTGCAATGATGACCTGCTGGAAAGCCGTCGGGATGACCGGAAAC
>VAZZ01000548.1:454-2360 GCA_005884715.1 Alphaproteobacteria bacterium
CGATCGTGTAGCGGCTGATGTTGGTGTAGTTGCGGTTCCAGACCCAATGGACCAGCACCGTAACGGTGAGCCCGATCTGCGCCACGGCCCAAAGATAAAGCCATGGGCCGCTGACATATTCACGGCTGATCCATGTGACGGCCAGCACCGCGAGGAGATTGGCGCCCATGAGATAGGGACGGAACTGGGCGAGGGGGGTCAGCTGTTCGGCGCGAAACTTGCTGATTTCGAATATGGTCCTGGCGCCGGCATTGGCCGACCTGGCGCCGGCATCATCAGCTGCGCGGCGTTTCAGTTGCCCGGTCTCGCTTGGCCTTCGCATTCAGTCGGCCTTCTCCCGCCATCTCATCATTCTATTATTCTAGGGCCCGCTTGGGGTTGCGTTAAGGTGTCACCGGTTCTTCCGCTTTGGTTAACAATCCGCTACTGCAAAGCCCGTCATGCCGAACAGCGCGAAAATTAGCGACGATCGGGCGGTCAAACCTGACCGGATCGGGGTGCTGATCGTCAATCTGGGAACGCCGGAAGCGACCTCCTATTGGCCGATGCGCCGCTATCTCAAGGAGTTCCTTTCCGACCGGCGGGTAGTCGAGACCAACCGCCTCCTCTGGTGGTTCATCCTCAATGGCATAATCCTGACGATAAGGCCCAAACCCAGCGGCCATGCCTATGAGAAGATCTGGAACCGGGAGCGCAACGAATCACCGCTCAAGACCATCACAAGGTCGCAGGCCGAGAAGCTTGCCTTGATCTTCAAAGGCGACAGTCGCGTCATCGTCGATTGGGGCATGCGCTACGGGCTGCCGCCCTTGGGCGAGCGTCTCAAGGCGCTCAAGAATCGGGGCTGCGAGCGCATCCTGGTCTTTCCGCTCTATCCGCAATATAGCGCCTCGACGACGGCGACAGTGGCGGACAAGGTTTCCGAGGCCATGGCAAGCCTGCGCTGGCAGCCGGCCCTGCGCTTCGTCCCCCCTTACTATGCCGAGGCCGTTCACATAGATGCACTGGCCCAAAGCGTCAGGGATCATCTGAAGACATTGAGCTTTGCCCCCGACCTCATCCTTGCCTCTTTCCACGGGCTGCCGGAAAGCTATGTCGAAGCGGGCGATCCCTATTACATCCACTGCCGGGAAACCGCTCGTCTGTTGCGCGAGAGGCTCAATCTTCCTGAAAGCCGGCTCAAGGTGGTTTTCCAGTCGCGCTTCGGAAGGGAGGAGTGGCTCAAACCCTATGCGCAGGAGGAGGTGGCGAGCCTGCCCGGCAAAAGCGTGCGCAATCTGGTGATGATCATGCCGGGCTTTGCCGCCGATTGCGTCGAGACGCTGGAAGAGGTTGCCATCGGACTTAACGAAACTTTTCATGAAAATGGTGGTGAAAATTTTTCGGCGGTGCCCTGTCTTAACGATTCCGCCGGTTCCATCGCCATGCTGGCAACAATTATCCGCAAGGAATTGGCGGGGTGGCTATGAAGGGACTTGCGATTCAATGACATGCCCCTATGGTAGCGCGTAGAGAGGGCGCTAGACTAATTTCCTAAAATCGCAGGTGGAGACGGCTATGTTTGAAGGCGCTGGCATTGCGGTCATAATTCTTCTGGCGGTGGTGTTGTTCGGCCTGTTGCGGTCGATCAGGATGGTCCCGCAAGGATCCAATTACACGGTCGAACGCTTCGGTCGCTATGTTCGCACCCTGCCGCCAGGCCTTGCGATCATCATTCCGTTCTTCGACCGGATCGGCCACAAGCTCAGCATGATGGAACGGGTGCTCGACGTGCCGAGCCAGGAAGTCATCACCCGCGACAATGCCATGGTCAAGGTCGACGGCATTGCCTTCTTCCAGGTGGTCGAAGCGGCGAAGGCCGCCTATGAAGTGCAGAATCTTGAAAATGCCATCCTCAATCTGGTGA
>VAZZ01000547.1 GCA_005884715.1 Alphaproteobacteria bacterium
GTGCTCAATGTCCATTCGACGGCCGATGTGCCGGACGCCATCCGCGAAGTCTGGTGGTCGGCGAATTCAGACTCGGCCATCACCTACCGCCAGAAGGTCGGCCTGTTCACCAGGCCAAGTGTCGGCGTCGTCGTCCAGACGCTCCTCAATCCGAGCGCCGCCGGGGTCATGTTCACCGAGCATCCGGTCACCGGGCGCGATGAACGATTGATCGAAGCGAGCTGGGGTCTTGGCGAAGCGGTGGTGGCGGGGCTCGTCGTCCCCGACCATTTCCGCCTCGACCGCTCTGGCCAGATCCTGGAGCGCAAGGCTGGGCGCAAACGCATCGCCATCCGCTCGCTGCCGAATGGCGGCACCTTCGAGGAGCAGGTAGCGCCAGCACAAGTGAGCCAGCTCTGTCTCGATGATGCGCAACTCGCGGCCTTGGGCGAACTCGCGCTCCAGTGCGAGAAGGTCTATGGGCCAAGGCGCGACATCGAATGGGCGTTCCAGGAGGGCGCGCTCTATCTCCTCCAGTGCCGTGCCGTTACCACCACCAGCAAGGCGGGGAGCGCGGCCCCGCCGCCCGGTCCGCCGCCGCGCGATCCGGTCGCGGCACTGAGGCGCGTGCAGGTTTTCGCCGATATGGACCGCCGCCAGGCCGAGCAGATCGCCCGCCTCGTCAAGGAGCGCCATTTCGCCAAGGGCGAGACCATCATCATGGAAGGTTCGGGCGGTGCCGCCTTCTTCTTCATCGAATCGGGCGAGGTCAAGGTCTCGAGCAAAGGTGCGGAGCTCGCCACTTTGGGGCCCGGCGATCATTTCGGCGAGATCGCGCTGATCGATGGCGGCCCGCGCTCGGCCACCGTGACGGCGGCGAGCGATCTCGTCTGCTACGGGGTCACCTTCTGGGAGTTCCGCCCCCTGGTCGAGAAGAACGGCACCATCGCCTGGAAGCTCTTGCAGGCCCTGGCGAAGAGGCTGCGGGCGGCGGATCAGGGGTAGGGGCTTCGGCTGCCTCAGTGGAAACGATCGGCAGCCGGACACAGTATGGCCGCGAGCATACGCAATAAGACCCACCTACCAGACGGGTGGCTCATACTCGCATCCGGAACAAGAGTAGAATACGCTACTGGGGTCTCACCTCGTCCGACGATGGAAAGCGCAGGGCAGCAGTATGAAGCGAAGGCTTACCGCAATACTTGCTGCCGATGTGGTTGGCTACAGCCGCCTCATGGGTGAGGATGAGGTCGGCACGCTGGCGCGATTGAAGAGTTGCCGCCGAGAAGTGATCGACCCCGCGATAGAAGAATTCCACGGCCGTATCATCAAACTCATGGGGGACGGCGCACTCGTCGAGTTCGCTAGCGTCGTCGATGCTGTCCAATGTGCCGCTGCGATCCAGCGCAAAATGGCCGACCGTGATAGGGGCACGCCCGACGTGCAGCAAATCCGGTTTCGCATTGGGGTCAATCTCGGCGACATCATTGTTGAGGGAAACGATATCTATGGCGATGGAGTAAACATCGCCGCGCGTCTGGAGGCGATGACAGAGCCTGGCGGCGTTTGCATCTCCGGCACCGCGTTCGATCACGCGGTGCACAAAGTGGATGTCGGCTTTGCCGCTCTGGGCGAGCAGCGCATGAAAAATATCGCCGATCCGGTTCGCGTTTATCGGCTTCTTCTGGATCCCGCACAATCGGGGAAGGTCGTGGCCGCACCCCGCCGCCTGGGCTCCCGCGGCAAGATTCTAACAGGAGCCGCAGCCGCCTTGTTCATCNNCCGCCTTGTTCATCGTCTTCCTGGCAAGCCTGTTCGCATGGCAGAAATTCTCTGCGCCGCAGCGCCCATCTATTGCGGTGCTTCCATTTGCAAATCTGAGCGGCGATCCGGGCCAGGATTATTTTGCCGACGGCATCACCGAGGACCTGATTACCGATCTTGCCAAGGTTTCGGGTCTCGATGTCATCGCCCGCAACTCCGTATTCGCGTATAAAGGAAAACCCGTCGTTCTGGCAGATGTCGGACGTGACCTTGGTGTGCGCTTCGTCATTGAAGGCAGCGTGAGGCGGACCGGTGATCTGATCCGCCTCAACGCCCAGCTCATCGACATAGCAACGGGCGACAATCTGTGGGCCAATCGGTTCGATCGCAGCATCGCCGGCGTATTTGCCGTCCAGGACGAGATGAGCCGGGATATTGCCAATGCGCTCGACATGCAGCCTTCCGAAGCGGAGAGCGAGCGGATGGCACGCCCGCCAACCGCCAATCTCGAGGCCTATGATTACTATCTGCGTGCCGAGCAGGCCGCGCACACCAGCGAGCGCGCCGGACTGCAGGAGGCGCTTGCGCTCTATGACAAGGCGGAGGAACTCGACCCCGCTTTCGCCCAAGCCTACGCGGCCGACGCACGCACGACTGTCTATATATGGCGGGCGTCCTTCCACGAAGTTTTACAGAGCGCGCCGGCACGAAAAAGAGCCTATGAGAAGGCAAGCCGCGCCCTTGAGCTCGATCGAGACCTTTCATCGCCCTATGCCATTCTCGCGATCATGCAAGTCGTGGATCGCCGTTACGAGGAAGCGATCGCCTCAGCCCAGCGGGCGGTTGAACTCGATCCCGGCGATGCCGCGGCGCAAATAGCCTTGGGCTATGTCCAGTTGTTCGCCGGCAATCATGCCGAGGCCGCCACTGCGGTTGCGACGGCACTCAGGCTCGACCCCGATCTCTCCGCCATCGACCGGGAAGTTGCCGGCCTCGTCTTTCTCGTTCAAGGCGATACCGCGAAAGCTGTCGAGGCTCTCGAACGCACCCGCGACGATGCACCGGCGATCGGCCATTTTCGGATCACGCTCGCCGCCGCCTATGTCCGCGCCGGCCGTCTGCCGGACGCGCAAGCGGCAATCGCGGAAGGCCTCCGACTCATGGCTGAGTCCGAGTCCTTTTATCGGTGGCGGTCCCTGTCTTCGTGGCGGATCGTATGTGCGCAATTTCGCAACGCTCAAGATTCAGCTCTCATCATCGAAGCATTGCAGGAGGCGGGTCTGCCCGAATGGCCATTCGGGTTCACTGGCGGCGAGCATGACCAGTTGAAGGGCGAAGAGATCACATCTC
>VAZZ01000012.1:0-1630 GCA_005884715.1 Alphaproteobacteria bacterium
AGTTCGGGCACGGCCAGCGTCGCTTTTCCCTCAATTCTTTTTATGAACAGATCGCGATCAAATGTTTCGGCCCGATACAATATATTCTGTTTCTCATAATATTTGTTGGCATCCTCATACCTTCCGCATCTGTCCAGAAGCCCAGCCCTGATTCTGCAAATGTCCATTTCGACACCACGGGTTAATTTTTTGTTTTTATTTATTCCGTCAAGGAGCTTCAGGCCATTTTCGGGCGCACCGCGTTCGCCAGCCACAGCCGCCCTGTACATGGCGCTCACCGTCGGAAATATTCGGATTGAATCCACAATATCGCAAAACTGGATTACCAGATCGAACTGGTTGGCCTCCAGAATGGTTCGGCAGAGGCGCTGCGGCCAGCGCGCGTCCTGCGGGTTGATGAGCACGAGCTGCACCTCGAGTGACAGCACCCTTCGCCAGCCGCCATCATACTCGGCATTGCTTATGGCCTGAAGCAGGTGCTCGAGTATGCCGGTATTGAGGAATTTTTGCAGCTCGGTCCGTGCCAATGCGGCATAATCATTCGCAAGGGAGGCCCGCATGCCCTCCTGCACGATGTCATCCTGCGGGCGCGTGGGAACATTGCAAACAGCTTCGGCCAGCGCATATTCGTGGTTCTTCATGAAGAAATCGAAGGCTTTGGTACGCACCGACTGATATCCGGCCAGTTCCTCCAGCCGCGGCAGGATGGCAGGGGGCACGAAGCCCGAATCGGTCAAAGCACAGGCAGCGCCGACCGACAGGACCTCGTCCTTTTCGCGCAGCAAGGCCACATAATAGCTTCCGAAACCGGATTTCAGATGCCCGAGAAGGGTCAGCCGGGACAGGACGTCGGCGGGCGACTGCCGGTCGAATGCCATCACGTTCACATCCGGATCGCTGTCCGGGCTGAAGTCTGCTGGATGTTCGTGCACCATGTCTGTAGCTCGTAAATTCGGAAGATTTCACACTCAAGTCCTGGAAAGCGCGTGAGGACGTGATCAAAGCAAAAATGGGCCCAAGGGGGGCCCATTTCGCATATTTCGACCAGACCTGGTGGCCCGGTTCCTATTTTTCGATTAAAAAAGGTTGAAGCGATAGGACAGCACGGCTCTGACGCTGTGCACCGTCACATCGGCGTCCTGGCTGCTAGCTCCGAAGGCAGTGCGACAATCGCAGTCAACGAAGCCGCTATCGTCTCTGTTGACTGAGCCATAATCATTATAGCGGTACTCCGCTTTCAGGGAGATATTGTCGGTCAGCAAAGCCTCGATGCCGCCGCCGACGAACCAGCCGTCTTCCCAAGAGCTGTCCGAGGTATGGAATCGGATATTGGCGTTATTGTCGTCGGAGAGATCTGATTCCGACTTGATCTTGGCTTCGGTATAGCCGCCCAGCACATAGATGAGCGCGTTGTCCATGGCGAGGAAACCAAGGCGGGCGCCGATCGCCCAGCTATCACCTATTTCCCACTTCGTCTCGTAAGTTGCATTGGCTTCAAAGTTGGCGTTGTTATCGAACCTTTCAGTGTTGGACTTATTACTCATCTTCGTCTTGCCGAAGTCGTAATTGGCCAGCACGCCAAGCACGATGCTGTCGATCTGATAGTCGAAGCCAGCCTCGATCGTCCCCA
>VAZZ01000012.1:1693-4715 GCA_005884715.1 Alphaproteobacteria bacterium
CGAAATTGCCGCCGCCGCCGATACCAACATGGAACGCAGTCCAATTGAGCGCCTCAGGTACAGGTGCCGTGATATCCGCAGCAACCGCCGGCGCTGCCAGAAAAATAGCCGCCAGGGCAGCCAGCGCCACTGAAGTATTGAGTTTTTTCATGTTATCCCCTCCAACTATGGTTCGCAGGTCCTGGCGATTCCCCCTGACCCTTCGGAATAAATGTGACATGGGCCTTGGATCATGTCGACCGGGTAAATCACAGGATCGCCGTTTTTTCGACAAGCGTGACATCTTTACAACACAACCCCACCAAAACTTCGCTTGCCATAGGAAAATAAAGAGATAGACGGATTGATGTCTTGTGAAACATTGATTTGCCGTTGCATGCAAGGCACGGCCTGGAAGCCAAAGACTTTACTCGCCCTGGTCGTCGGCGCCCAGGAGCTTGCGCGCCGTCCCCAGTTCGGCGAGCGCCAGGCGCAGGGATTGCACCTGCGAATCGCTCATGCGCGCTGGGGCCGGCGGCGGGTTCGCCTCACCGGCGCGGGCAAAAGGCGCCAGTCCCAAAGGCGGTGCCTGGCGCTTGATTCTGGGCGCCTGGAGTGCCCGTCCAGGGGCCGGAACGCCATCCAGCTCCAGATCGCGCGCATCACGTTTGCGCGCCGCCGTTTCGCCCCGCCCGATGCTGGTGACGTGCTGGACGCCTTCCTCGCGCAAAATGCGCTGGAGGCCGCGGATCGTATAGCCCTCGCCATAAAGAAGGGCCCTTATACCCTTGAGGAGATCGACGTCATTGGGACGGTAGAAGCGCCGGCCGCCGCCCCTCTTCATCGGCTTGATCTGGCTGAATCGCGTCTCCCAGAAGCGCAATACATGCTGAGGAACATCGAGTTCCTCAGCCACTTCGCTGATCGTTCGAAATGCCTCTGGCGCCTTATCCAACATAGTCGTCCTTAGAACCCTCCTCCCATTCGGGGCAGTTCGAGCCGAATGAGCAGAGAGCTCAAATGCCTCCATCTGAGCGTTGCCTTCCGCCAAAGTCCGCCAACTCTGCCGGAGAGCGCTCAAGTCACGTAGTCGGGCGCCTCGCCTCGCTAGTCTTCTGAACCGCCTTCTACACCGTTAATCTGATTCTTCATAACCTGACTTGGACGGAAGACAAGGACGCGCCGCGGCGTAATCGGCACCTCCTCGCCGGTCTTCGGATTGCGGCCGATGCGTCCGGTCTTGCTGCGGACCATGAATGTCCCGAAGGAGGATAGTTTCACGGTCTCTCCGGTGATCAGCGTATCTGTGATGATGTCGAGAACCGATTTGACGAGATCGGCGGATTCAGTTCTCGACAGGCCGACATTGCGATGCACGGCTTCGCTCAAGTCGGCGCGCGTGAGTGTCTTACCAGCCATCTGTTTCCCCTGCTTGCCCAAGGCCAAGGGTAAGATGGAAGGCGAATCGCGTCAATAGAAAAGTACTTGTGAACTCAATAGCTTACAGTCTGGCGCGGAAGGGGATCGCGATCCCGGGCGAAAAGCCTTACCAACGAACGAGCACGGCGCCCCAGGTAAAACCGCCCCCCATTGCCTCCATCAGCACCAGATTGCCGCGCTGGATACGGCCATCCTTCACCGCGGTATCGAGCGCCAGCGGGATGGAGGCCGCCGATGTATTGCCGTGCTTGTCGAGCGTCATGACGACACGCTCCTCGGTCACGCCGAGTTTCTTCGCCGTGCCTTCGAGGATCCGGCGGTTGGCCTGATGCGGCACGTACCAGTCGATGTCCTTGGGCTGGAGGCCGGCATCCTTGATCGTATCGGCCATGATGGTGGCGATATTGACCACCGCGTGCTTGAACACTTCGCGGCCTTCCATGCGCAAATGGCCGACCGTCATCGTCGACGACACGCCGCCATCGACATAAAGCTTGTCCTTGTAGCGGCCATCGGATCTGAGGCGGGCAGCAAGTATGCCGCGGTCGGCGATCGTGCCCTCGCCGCCATTGGCGCGCAGAACAACAGCCGCGGCACCATCGCCGAACAGCACGCAGGTGCCACGATCAGTCCAATCGAGGATGCGCGAATAGGTTTCAGCGCCAATGATGAGCGCGCAGCTCCCCTGCCCCGCCTTCAACAGGCTGTCGGCAACTGTCAGCCCATAGACGAAGCCCGAGCATACGGCCTGGAGGTCAAAGGCCGAACCCTGCACGATGCCGAGCGCTGCCTGCACCTTGACCGCGGTTGCCGGAAAAGTATTGTCGGGCGTCGACGTCGCGACGATGATCAAGTCGATTTCATCGGCGCGCGTGCCCGATTGGACAAGCGCATCGCGTGCGGCATTGATCGCGAGGTCACCGGTGGTTTCCTTCTCCGCCGCAATGCGTCTTTCGCGTATGCCGGTGCGTTCGACGATCCATTCGTCGCTGGTATCGACCATGCGCGCCAGATCCGCATTGCTCATGATGCGGGCGGGAAGATATGAGCCCACCCCTTCGATCACCGAACGACGCACACCAGATCCCATCTTTCGTACTCTTTTTCTAAGCGTTTGTTACGCGCTGACCGCAGAGGGCGGCGCGAATGCGTCCATGTGTCTGTTCATTTCGGCGACATCTGCGGCAATCTTGGCGACGAGGCCGTTGCGGATCATCTCGATGGCGACATCGACGGCCGTCGCGAACCCCAAGGCATCGGTGCCGCCATGGCTCTTCACCACGATGCCGTTCAGGCCCAGGAAGACCCCGCCATTGTGCTTGCGGGGATCCATGCGCTCGCGCAGCGTCGCAAAAGCGCCGGTGGCGAGGAGCGCGCCAAGGCGTGATAGCAGCGTGCGGTTGAGGACGAGCTTGAGATATGTCGAGAGCTGCTTGGCGGTCCCTTCCGCCGTCTTGAGCGCGATGTTGCCGGTAAAGCCTTCGGTCACCACCACATCGACAGTACCCTTGCCGATATCGTCGCCCTCGATGAAACCTTTATATTCGAGCGGGAGGCCCAGATCGCGCAGAAGCCGGCCAGCCTCTTTGACCTGCTCGAGACC
>VAZZ01000092.1:0-6053 GCA_005884715.1 Alphaproteobacteria bacterium
GCGTCCATCCACAATATATTCTGCCAGCAATGGCAGTAGAGTGTCGATTAGAGTATTCATTTCGAGCATGCGAACGCGAACGCGATCGTAGACTTCCTGAGTTAGGCCACTGTGGAGCACATTGCCCGATCCGCCGTGAGTTGGAACAAGGTCACGAAACTCCGCTCGAACTCTTCCGTATTGTTCAATCGCATTGCAAACAGCGGCGTGGCGCATCTCAAACTGAACAATATCATCATAAATTCCATACTGCTTTGCTTCAATAAATACTATCAGGTCCTCGAGATCGACCGAAACAGGCTTGAAGCCTCCTACGAGTGGCGTGATCTTCGTCCATGTCTCGGCTTCCTTCAGTCCGGCTAATTCCGCCTTTCTGATATCGTCGTCGATCGCATCTTTGTATTACCGATGTCGCTCAGCATACGATTGACCTTCAACTGCGCACGATATGCACCGGCCTTCCTCCTTTCGTGTCGCTCTTTCTCGGCCAATCGCCACGCAATGAACCCGCCGACAATGGCACCAACGAGCGCCCCGCCGAATCCAGCGATGAGCGCGACCCAATCGGATGGGATCACCGCTTCCCCTTTTCCTTGACAGGTTCGCCGGCCTCATTGACCGGCTCGATGCTGCGGACAGGCCAGAGTCGGACAATCGGGTTAGCCGCTGTCATTGCGGAAATTGATGCTCTCTGCGATCGCGAGAAATCAATTGCGTGCGAGATCATTGCAACGCCAGCGCGAACGATCGGGGGCCTGAAGGTCAAGGCGCGCGTCATTGAACGGTGTCATAGTGGCGAGGAGATTTACCTGAATCAAGAGCAGACGACAGACGTGCGCCTCGCCCAATCGATCATTGACGATCTCCTAGCCCAGGCCGTCGTCAACTAAAGGGGTCTCTCGAGGCACCCGCCATTTTAAAACCCCGCCGCAGGGCGACGGGGTTTTTCGTCCGTGACATCGCCGACGATTTAAGCCTAAGTTTCCCCACGGTCGGTTCGGAACGCCGTCCAGGAATCGACCGTAACAGGGTGCACGATCCCCCCGGATCGCAACACCCATCCCCCGGCGTCGCGGTACCCAAGTTCCGGGCGCTGGGGTTTTAAGCCTTGGGTGAGTGTGGGACCGCCTAGTGGCAACCGGTCGCCGCGAGATGTCGGCTTATTTTTTCCTCGGTTTTTTGTCTTTCGCGATGCTGGCTTCTGACGCCTCGCGTAGAGCGCGCAGCCGAAGGATTTTTTCATGAAGTTGCTGGCGTTGCGTGGCGGCTATTCTCATTGCATCAAGTGGCGCAAGAGTGCCTTCTGGCACTTTGATCGACGTGATGGGTGTGACCATAGAACCCTCCTGCTAAGGCTCCGGATGCGTCGGAAGTTCCGGAGAGTTTGGAAAGAGCGTATCGATTGTTTCAGCGGGCACTAGGCCGTTAAGCGCCGCTCTCAGAATAGCTTCCTCCGAATGGCCACCATCAGCTGCAAGACTAAAAATCCGAGCGGCTAATATATTCCTGATTTGCGCTGGAATGGATTGACGTTTTTCCAGAATGGCGAGAGCGCGGTCATAGGCTCTTTGAAGGCGGTCCAGTCCTTCAACCTCGAAATATGCGTGCGGCATGTCGTCCTCCCGCCAGCGACATAAGCTGAAGGCTAGAACGGATTTTTATAGGGCGACTTAACATATGACACGTTCCACGCTCCGCCTTTCGCAAGGTTAATCATTTCTAGGAACCCACATCTGACCGACGCCGGAACATTTTAGGGGAAGCAACCCGTTTAGCGATCCGCCTACCGTCACCCCTCCAGCCCAGGCATTGTCCGGACGGAAAGACAAAACCCGCCCCGTAGTACGCACAGGGCGGGTCAGAAAGGACTCATCGCTTCGGGGGTTCGGGGAGTCGAAGCGAGATTTGGTTACTCAACACACCGACACGCGAGAAAGACAGGTTCGTCAGCTTGGGGGCGACAACTTGGAAGGGGCGCGGCGAGCCTGCACTTTCCCAAGTAAAAACGCTGAGCTTATTGAGACGCCTCCGCATTATCGTAGGTGAATCCGGTGCCAGAATTTTGGCTGTCGCCGATATCCTCTTGCGCTGTTAAGGCTGCACGAAAATTGGTACCCAAATTGGTACCCAACGCGTTGGGACGATACGAGACAGGACGTTTCGATGCCCCTGCTCCATTCGCTAAAAGCCTTGATTTTCCGAACTAATCGGGACGCGACGGGACGCGAAAATACTGAGAATTCGCATTAGCAAACCGCCGCCTTCAGCCGCTCGGCCACGTCTCCCGCGAGGCCACGTCATGACTGTATTTGGCCCGGCTGTGAAGGAAGATCTTGCGAGGAAAACAAATCACAATATCTCAATTGGCCATCAGCCAAGCCCGATTGCTTCGCAAAGGGAACCGTGCGACATTGACAGAGTTAAGTGCATATTATCGGGATGCGCGATAAACGGCCTTGAAGGCCAAGTTGCCAGGAGACGTGAATGCGCCGGATTATATTGAGCATTGCTTTCGCCGGTGCGATTTTCGGCCCCGCTCTTGCGGCTGAGAATTTCATTCCGGGCGGACACACCTATTCACCCGACAACATACCCCTACCCGACCTCAATACCGAGCAGGACAACATCAATCTGAACGCCGATATCATTCAATCGGAGATCAATACCAAGCAGCGCGAGCGTAAGCTGCTCGACAGCCAGATGCAGCGCTTCATCGGGGAACAGGAACTCCAGGGCGGCGACTACACGCTCGAATATTGAGGCTTATTTGCTAGTGAAGTTCGATCCATGCGCGCGCCTGGCGTTGCGCCTCGGCGATCTGGCCTGAGGTCATCTCGCGCGAGATCTCTTAAGCGCCGCGATGTTGAACCATTTGTGCGCCGTCACATAACTCTGTTCGACCTCGAGACCGAGGCAATATATCAGGCCGAGATGTAAAAGCATGTCGGCCGATTTGCCGGTTTCGATTGTCGGCGCCGACAAGCCTTGAGAGCGAGCCATGCTCCTGTCCTTCTGTTTGATTTCCCTGCCGGTCTTTTTGTGTGACCGTGCACACACGAAGATGCGCCCGGCGCCGCCAACAGCAGGTTAAGCGACAGACTTAACGGGGGCTGAAGTCGATTTACTCGACTTTCCGATTAATTGAATCAATTCAGATGATTAGCCGGTGAGCCCCAGAGCCCGCATTTACGGGACGCTAACCAGCAAGAGACAATAGCGCTAAGGCCCTATCGGGACCGCGGCACGCACGACAAGCGGGAAATGATCGGATCCGGCATTGCCACCGATGCGCACCTGCTCCAGCGATTTCACTTCCTCGCTGGCGAAGACATGGTCGATGGCGAGCTGGGGGATCTGCAGGCGTGCCGGCCAAGTGGGCAGCCAGCCATCGAGCCGGCGCAGGCCCGAGCGCTGTTCGAAGCTGGTGAGCATGCGTGAAGACGGCGTCGCATTGAAGTCACCCATGACAATGCGCGCACCCGGCAGCTTGCGGACCAGATCCCCGAGCTGACCCAATTGGGTCAGTTGTGCCCGCAGAAAAGGAAAATGGATCGCATGAGTGCCGATGACAGTCAGGCCGCCCAATTCCTTGCCGAAGCTGACGCGGATCATTGGCGGACCCACCCATTCGGCATGGCTTTCCGAATCAGCGATCGGGTATTTCGAGATCACCGCCATGTAGCAATGCTCGAGATGTATGCAATCCTCCTGAAAACCATATTTTGCCCGCAGCCGCTCCAGCACGGCGCGCTTCTCGGGCCCGAATTCGAGCAGCACCGCAATGTCGGGATCGTTGCGCTCGATCTCGGCCGCAAGGGCGTCGACATTGGAATTGCCGCTCCAGGTATTGAACGACATCACGCGGATGATGCGGGTTCCCTCCGGAGCCTTGACGTCGGGGGCAGGATAGGTTGCCGCACTCCTGTGCGGGATGATCCCGATCACCAGGAGCCCGACGATGATGACGGTGATCGCCGTCAAGACGCGCGCAAAGGGCATTAGGAAGCCAAGCGCGAAGGCGATTGCGATCAGCCAGAACTGGGTGGAGAACTGGCCGAATACATCGAAGGCGATCCACAGATTGCCAAGCCATCCGCCCAGTACCCCGGCAAGCCCCAAGAGCAGGCAGACGAAACAAATGAAACGTCCCCGCCTTCGGCGTGGCTTGGGTGAAGACGCAGAGTCACCCGTCTCCAATTCCGGCTCGATAGGGCCGGCTCTAGTCTCAACTGTCAAATCCTGGCCTCAGATTTTCCCTACAACAGCCGGCTTTCCAGCGGCAGGAGCTGCTCGGGTGTAGCAAACCCCGGAAGCGCTTCAAAGCGCTTCTTCCACTCCGCGATCCGGGGATATGCCGAAACATCCATGCCGGCCTCTGCGGCATAGCGTATGACGCCATAGGCATCGATATCGGCAATGGTCGGCTTGCGCCCCGTAAGCCATTCCGACTTGGCAAGTTCATGTTCGAGCACGGCCAGCGCCGAGCGGGCTTCCATGTCATACATAACCTTGACCTCGTCGCCGAACTGGCGAAGTCCGCGAGCACGCTGGCGCAGCCGGTAGATCGGGGCCGCCAGCTTATCCCATATCCAGAACATCCACTCGCGCACGCGCTGCTGCTCGAATTCGGTCTTGCCGTCGAATTTCCCGAGCTTGCCGGCCAGATATTCGAGGATCGCCGCTGACTGGCTGAGGAATATCTGGCCATCGCGCAGACACGGTACTTGGCCATAGCGGTTCTTCACCAGATAATCGGGCTGCTTGTGGGCGCCTTCACGCAGGTTGACGTGGATATAGGAAAAGGGATGGCGGCACAGGGACAGCATGAGCGCCACCGTATAAGTCGGCCCCGACAGTGCGAAGCCGTGTAGCGTGAAGCGCTCCTTGTTGCCGGATGCCGCCGCAGCCGTTTTCCCACGCTGAGAAGGCTTTACCGGTCGGCGCGCCGCCGGCTTGGCAATAGGCTTCTTAACGGTCGCTTTCTTCACGACCCTCTTTGCTGCTTTGCCCATTCAATCCTCCGATTGGCGCGGCCCCGCTACGCGCGCCCCCCTCTTCATAATCCGGGTACGGACTATAGCGCCAAATACAGAGAACCGAAACTCCTGTATAACTTATTGGTAAATCTAAGAAAATTCTTAATGTCGTAGCTAAAGGCCGAGCTTTTGGCGCAGAATCTGGTTAACGGCTTGGGGATTCGCCTTGCCGCCCGTGGTCTTCATCACCTGACCGACGAACCAGCCGAGCAGCGTCGGCTTGGCCTTGGCCTGCTCGACCTTGTCTGGATTGGCGGTAATGATGTCATCCACTGCCTTCTCGATGGCAACCGTATCGGTGACCTGCTTCAAACTGCGCTTTTCGACGATTTCAGCCGGGTTGCCGCCTTCCGTCCAGACGATTTCGAAGACGTCCTTGGCGATCTTGCCGGAGATCGTTCCGGCCTGGATCAGATCGACGATGGCACCAAGTTGGTCGGCTGAAACAGGTGTATCTTCAATAGTTTTGCCTTCCTTGTTCAACCGGCCAAAGAGCTCGTTGATCACCCAGTTTGCTGCTGTCTTGCCGTCGCGGCCCTTGGCCACCGCCTCAAAATAACCGGCCGAAGTGCGCTCGGCGATCAGCACATCGGCGTCATAGGCCGAAAGCCCGTAATCCTTGATGAAACGCTGGCGCTTTTCGTCCGGGAGCTCCGGTAGTGCCGCCTTGATGGCAGCAATCCAGCCGGCCTCAAGCTCGAGCGGCAGGAGGTCAGGATCGGGAAAATAGCGATAGTCATGCGCCTCTTCTTTGGAGCGCATGGAACGCGTCTCGCCCTTCCTCGCGTCAAACAAGCGGGTTTCCTGGTCGATCTTACCGCCGTCCTCGAGGATGCCGATCTGGCGCCGCGCCTCATAGACAATGGCTTGGCCCATGAACCTGATGGAATTGACATTCTTGATATCACAGCGTGTGCCGAAACGCTCGCCCGGACGGCGCACCGAGACATTGATATCGGCCCTTAGGCTTCCTTCCTCCATATTGCCGTCGCAAGTGCCCAGATAGCGCATTATCTG
>VAZZ01000092.1:6106-7553 GCA_005884715.1 Alphaproteobacteria bacterium
ACGCCCGACCGGTTCAGGTCGACGAAGCTTACATTTGGATGCTGGTCATGCAGGCTCTTGCCGGCATCCTGCTCGAGATGAAGGCGCTCGATGCCTATATCGATGGAGCGACCCTCCTCGACATCGACCCGGACCACACCCTCGCCGACCAGCGGTTGCTTGTACTGGGATATCTGGTAACCCTGCGGCAAGTCGGGATAGAAGTAATTCTTCCGGTCGAATATCGAACGCGGATTGATCTGCGCCTTGAGGCCGAGCCCGGTCTTTACCGCCTGTTCGACGCAGAATTCGTTGATCACCGGCAGCATGCCGGGCATCGCAGCATCGACGAGGGAGACATGGTCATTGGGTTCGCCGCCATATTCGGCGGAAGCACCGGAAAACAGCTTGGACTTGGAGGAAACTTGCGCATGCACTTCCATGCCGATGATGATCTCCCAGTCACCGGTCGCGCCCTTGAGCCAGTCCCTCTTGTCGGCCACCCGCAATTCCGAATTCATCAACCTATTTTCTCCATTTCGGGGAGGTAGCTACTGGGTAAATGGGCTCAATTCAAGGGAGCTTTTCGGCGAGGACAAGGTGATGATGAGCGAGGACGAAAAGGCCATCCACGAGTTGGTCCAGACATGGATGGCAGCCACCAAGGCAGGCAATGTGAAAACCGTGCTGAGCCTGATGGCCGATGATGCGGTTTTTATGGTTCCCGGACAGGAGCCCTTTGGCAAGGAAGCCTTCAGGGCGGCTTGCGAGGCCATGAGGGACGTCCGCATCGACGGCAAGAGCGATATTCACGAGATAAAGGTAATGGGCGACTGGGCCTATCTCAGGAACCATATCGATATGGAGATGACGCTGCCTGACGGAAAGACCGTGCGGCGCTCCGGATACACTCTGACAATCCTCAATAAGACGGTGGATGGGCGGTGGCTGCTGGTCCGCGATGCCAACCTGTTGGCCGAAAGAAACTAGTCCGGCGCTCAAGCCGCCGATTTCAGATTGATACGTCTTTCGGCAAGATTCGTCAGGTTGTGATCGGCCGCCCTCTCCTCGGCGAGGGTCTCCTCGAGCAATTCTGCGCAATCAGCACGTCCGAGTTCGCGCGCCCAGGCGACCAGAGTGCCGTAGCAAGTGATCTCATAATGCTCGACCGCCTGTGCGGCCGCGATCAGGGCAACATCCATGACCATGTCATCATCGATGTCGCCGGAAATCTCGTCCGCTTCGTCCAGAATGCCATCGATCGCCGGACAACCAGCGGTCCTGGCCTCGGCCCCCAGCATCTCGAATGCCTTCTCGAGTCTTTCGATATGGACTTCCGTTTGGTCACAATGGCGCTCAAAGCCATCTTTCAGACCGTTGTCGCTGGCCTTATCGACCATATCAGGAAGCGCCTTGGCGATCTTCTTCTCGGCATAGTAGATGGCGCGTAGAGCATGGATGAAAAGAT
>VAZZ01000091.1 GCA_005884715.1 Alphaproteobacteria bacterium
TAAAGCTGCGCCTGCGCCGGGAAACCGAAGAGGCGATGCGATTGCAGTTGTTCGGCGCGCCGAGCTTCGTGACCCCCGATGGCGAAGTCTTTTGGGGCAATGACCGGCTGGAAATGGCACTCAACTGGGCATCGCAGGAACACTGACTTCCTTGTGGCGAAAGCCCGCCATCCGCCCGGCAATGGCCCAGTAGACGATACCGGCGACCAAGGCTGACAGCAGGATGGCGAGCGTAATCAGCCAGCGATCGAGATTCATTGCGGAGAACCAATCCGGCGCCAGCAGCAATCCGGCACAGGCCGCCAGCAGTACGGCGATGAGGAGATGGAGCCAGAGCGGGCGCAGGCCGAAAATCTCGGTAAGCCCGTTCAGGATCGCCGCCGGGATCAAGGTCAGCACCATCACGATCCACATGATGTAGAAGAGGCAGGCGCAAAACCCATCACCTGCCAGAGCTGGCTCGCCGGATTGAACGAGCTGATGATCGCGATAATGCCCGGGAATGCCGCCGCTCCTGCCGCGAGCCCGGCGAAATAGCCGAGCACGACAAAGGCGATGCGCTTGGCGATTTGGCCGATCACGTCGCAAGATCCTTCGTCATGAACACCGAATTCGGATCGTCCTTGTACTCAGCGAAAGGACCGCGGAGCCGATAGCCCGCAACTTCATAGAGACGGAGGGCAGCATGGCTTTTCGGGCCGGTTTCAAGGTCAAGGCGCGAGAGCTTCAACTCCTTTGCTTTCGCTTCGACCGCTTGAAGCAGGAGCTTCGAGAATCCAAGACCACGTGAGGCCGGGCGAATGAACATGCTCTTGAGCTCGCCTGATCCGTCCGCATGACAAAGAAGAGCGGTGCAGCCGACCAACGCGCCCCGAAATCGCGCGGTCCAGAAGGTGATCTCCGGCCGGTCGAGCAGATGGAGCGGCAACGTATGTACGCTCTCTGGTGGATAATTCGCATGAGAATATTGGACGCGCTCTTCAATCAGCCCGGCAATTTCCCGGCCGCGCGGCGCTTCAATGGTGATGACCAGATCCTGATCCGGTCCGCGCATCAGGCTCCCGCTGATGCGGCATCCATCGCCAGGCGCTCCTTGGCGCCAAGGCGCTGGCTTTCCGATTTGAGCTGCCCGCAGGCGGCCATTATGTCGCGTCCGCGCGGCGTGCGCACCGGCGAGGCATAGCCCGCGCGGTTCAGCACTTCGGCGAAGCGTTCGATCGTGTCCCAGTCCGAGCACTCATACTGTGTCCCGGGCCAGGGATTGAACGGAATGAGATTGACCTTGGCCGGAATGCCCTTCAAGAGCTGTACCAGCCGCTTTGCATCGGCAAGCGTGTCATTGACGCCCTTCAGCATCACATATTCGAAAGTGATGCGCCGCGCATTGGAGAGCCCCGGATAAGCGCGGCAGGCGCCAAGGAGTTCGTTGATCGGATATTTCTTGTTGAGCGGCACGAGCTTGTTGCGGATCTCATCCGTCGTGCCATGGAGCGAGATCGCCAGCATGGTGCCGATCTCGGCCCCTGCCCGCACGATCTGCGGCACGACACCCGAGGTCGACAGCGTGATGCGCCGCTTCGACAGCGAAATGCCTTCGCCGTCCGACACGATCTCCATCGCGGTCTTCACATTATCGAAATTGTAAAGCGGCTCGCCCATGCCCATCAGCACGACATTGGTGACATAGCGCCCGCCAACCGGCGGCGTCGGATTGGCTTCCAGCTGATGCGGCCATTCCATGAGCCGGTCGCGCGCGATGAGCACCTGGCCTGCGATCTCGCCCGCCGTCAGGTTGCGCACCAGCTTCTGGGTTCCGGTATGGCAGAAGGTGCAAGTGAGTGTGCAGCCGACCTGGCTCGAGATGCACAAGGTGCCGCGGTCTTCTTCCGGAATATAGACCATCTCGACTTCATGGCGCTGGCCGCGTTCATCGCGCGGCAGCCGCAAGAGCCATTTGCGCGTCCCGTCATTCGAAATCTGCTCGGTTACAACCTCGAGCCGGTCGATCGAAAAGGCTTCGTCGAGCTTCTGGCGCAGGTCCTTGGAGATGTCGCTCATCGAAGCGAATGAGGTGACGCCGCGATGGTAGACCCAACTCCAGATCTGGCGCATGCGCATGCGCCGCTGCTTCTCCGGAATACCGGCTTTGGCGAGTGCCTCGGTCAATTCGCCGCGCGTCAGGCCGATTACCGGCAGCCTGGCGGGGCTTCGGCTCTGGGTCTCGGGGCGCATCTTCGGCGCGATATCGAGCGTGACGGCGGTCATGATGTCGGGCTCATAGCATATAAGCGCTTCCCACCAAAGTGGACGCCGGTTTGGCGATAAGGAAGCGCGTTAACAAAATCCGTCCTGAAAATAGGAAACGGAAGGGCTTATTTACAGGCGGCGTCGATCTTGGCGAGCGCCTGGACGAGACCCTTCAGCGAATAGGAATCGAGCGTCTCGGTGCCGCGCCAGGATGCCCCCTTGATGGTGAGCGTCTGGCCCTTCCTCATCGCATCCACGATTTCCTTGTCCTTGGCCGTGGTGTCGGCCCAGGCGCCATCGCCATTGGTGAAGAGCTCATAATCCTGCGTATCGACGGTGAGTTGGACAGTCGCGTCCTTTTTGAACGGATAGCCGATGATCGTCGAGACCTCATTATGGACACTCTGGCCGGGCCGGTGGGTGATGAGCAGGAATGCCGGATCGCGCTTGGCGTTCTTTGGCGTCTGCACCTTGGGCTGAGACGAGATGTAACAGACCTTGCCGCCCTGGGTTTTGTAGGTATAGGCAGCCCAATCGCCGAATTTGCCGAGCTCCGTGGGCTCGGGGGTTTGCGCCAAGACGGGCGAAAGTCCCGCCAGGATGGCCAAAGGCGCAAAAACAACAGCCCATGCCACAGGCTTGAAAATCATATCAGAAACCTCGTTTCCACCACCGAATCATCCCGGAAAATTGCAGATCTTTTCGGAAAGATCACGCAGAAATCAAACTAAAACCAGGCATTCCCAATACCCGCTCCGTGATCGAGGCCCTAACTGCTTGAACAATCTGACCGGATTTGGGCGGCTACCCAAAGGCTATTTGGTCAGATTGCACAAGTAATTGCGCTCATGTAACGCATAATTCTTACCTCCTGGAGCTTGCTGAATGGTTGCTGTGGCGGAAATTACTCACAATAGCCCGATCCTTGCCGATCTCCCTCGTCTCATCGAGGAGGCGCAGGGCGTCATTGGCAGCCTCTATGGCCATGCCAAGGCGCGGATCCAGGCCCGCGTCACCGCCGAGCGCAAGCTTTCCGGCCATCTGATCGAGCGCGAGCAGCATGCTGTCCATGGCCTCGCCTGGCTCGCCACCTATGATGCCGTCTTGAGAGAACTTTCCGCCTATGCCGCCCGGCTCACCGCAAGTCAAAAATTCGGCGAGATGGAGCAGCTCCTCATCCAGATCGCCGCCGGGGAATATCTGAACCAGATTGCGGGCGGCATCCCGATGAACCAGGCAGAATTCGCAAGGCTTGCCGATCTCGGCCTCACCCGCAGCGATCTGGCGGCCTTGGATAGGCCGCCGGTCCAGGCTTTGATGATCTCCGGCAACACTGCCGCCGCAAGGGCGCGTCTCGTCCAATTGATGATCGCCGCTCGAGGCGCTTCGACCTTCGGCGATTGCGGCCTCGATGACACGATGGACGAGATGCGCACCAGCATGCGGCGCTTCGTCGAGGCGAAAGT
>VAZZ01000550.1 GCA_005884715.1 Alphaproteobacteria bacterium
GAAGTCGCCGATTTTTCCAAAATTGAAGGCTGAACTCGAACCAAAGGCCGAGCCTGCCGTTACGACTCTGGAATTTTTTTGCGTCGCAAACGACCAAGGCTTGATTTCGCAGTTGCGGTATGGCTAGTGCCCATGACGAGCAGCGCTCGCTACTGAACCGGCCGATCGATCCAGAGCAAATCCCGCCAAGGTTGAAGACCTTGGCGATAAGGATTTGCTCCTTCGGCGAGGTGATTCCACCTCGCCGGGAAGCGCGCTAGAGGAGCACCGAGGGTGAGTAAGCAAGCGAACGGGAAACTCGTTTATCGTTTCGGCGACGGCAAGGCCGATGGCGAAGCAGGAATGAGGAATCTTCTCGGCGGCAAGGGCGCCAATCTTGCCGAGATGGCCAATCTAGGCCTGCCGGTTCCTCCCGGCTTCACCATCACCACCGAAGTCTGCACCGGCTATTACAAGAATGGCCGTACCTATCCGCAAAGCCTCAGCGCCGATGTCGATGCGGCACTGGCGGAAGTCGGCCGCATCGTCGGCTCGAGCTTCGGTGACGCCGAGAATCCACTGCTCGTTTCGGTGCGCTCCGGTGCCAGAGCCTCGATGCCCGGCATGATGGATACCGTCCTCAATCTCGGCCTCAATGATGCGACCGTCGAAGGACTGGCCAAGCGCGCCAAGGACCGCCGTTTCGCCTATGACAGCTATCGCCGCTTCATCCACATGTATTCCGATGTCGTGCTGGGCATCGAGCATCACCAGTTCGAGGACATTCTGGGAGAATACAAGGACGAGAAAGCGCTCGGCCTCGATACCGCTCTCACCGCCGAGGACTGGCTGAAGGTCATCGCCAGATACAAGGCTTGCGTCGAGAAGGCGACCGGCAAGCCCTTTCCGCTGGATGTGAAGGAGCAGCTCTGGGGCGCCATTGGCGCCGTCTTCCAGTCCTGGATGTCGGCACGTGCCAAGACCTATCGCAGGCTTCACAATATCCCGGAAGACTGGGGTACTGCGGTCACGGTGCAGGCGATGGTGTTCGGCAATCTCGGCGACACATCGGCGACCGGCGTTGCCTTCACCCGCAATCCCTCGACCGGTGCGCATGAGCTCTATGGCGAGTTCCTTGTCCACGCGCAGGGCGAGGATGTGGTGGCCGGCATCCGCACGCCGCAGAGCATCACCGAAGCTGCGCGTATCGAGTCAGGCTCGAAAACGCCATCGCTCGAAAAGCTAATGCCGGAGACCTTCGCTGAGTTGACCCAAACTTTCGCGCGGCTCGAAAAGCATTATCGTGACATGCAGGACATGGAGTTCACCATCCAGAGCGGCAAGCTGTGGATGCTGCAGACGCGTTCCGGCAAGCGCACCGCCAAGGCGGCGCTGAAGATCGCCGTCGACCTGTCCAAGGAGGGCCTGATCAGCAAGGAAGAGGCGGTGAAACGCATTGATCCGGGCTCGCTCGATCAGCTTCTGCATCCGACCCTCGATCCCCATGCCAAGCGCGAAATCATCGGCCAGGGCCTGCCGGCATCGCCGGGCGCCGCCTCGGGCGAGATCGTCTTCGATTCCGATGAGGCCGAGAAGCCGGAAGACATTCACGGCATGCATGCGGCAGAAGGCATCCTCACCACCCGGGGCGGCATGACATCCCACGCAGCCGTGGTGGCGCGCGGCATGGGCAAGCCCTGTGTTTCGGGCGCCGGCAATATCCGCGTCGATTATCGCCAGGCGACCTTGTCGGCGATGGGCAGTGTCCTGAAGAAGGGCGACATCGTCACCATCGATGGTTCGACCGGCCAGGTGATGAAAGGGGCGGTGCCCACGATCAAGCCCGAGCTTTCCGGCGATTTCGCCATCATCATGGAATGGGCCGATGCGGCGCGCCGCATGAAAGTGCGCGCCAATGCCGAAACGCCTCTCGATGCCAGGACGGCGCGCGAATTCGGCGCCGAAGGCATTGGGCTGTGCCGCACCGAGCATATGTTCTTCGAGGCCGACCGGATCGTCGCCATGCGCGAGATGATTCTCGCTTCGAGCGAGAAGGGCCGCCGCGCGGCGCTGGCCAAGATCCTGCCGATGCAGCGCAATGATTTCATCGAATTGTTCGAGATCATGGCGGGTCTGCCGGTCACCATAAGACTTCTCGATCCGCCCTTGCATGAATTCCTGCCGCATGGCGAGGCGGAGATCGCCGAGGTCGCGATGGCCCTTGCTGTCAGTCCCGAATCACTGCGCGCCCGGGTGGCGGAACTGCATGAATTCAACCCCATGCTGGGCCATCGCGGCGTCCGCCTGGCCGTGTCCTACCCGGAAATTGCCGAAATGCAGGCGCGTGCCATTTTCGAGGCGGCGGCCGAGGTCGGCCGCAAGACCGGAACACCCCCCATTCCGGAGGTCATGATACCCCTCGTCGCCACGAAGTCCGAATTCGATATCGTGCGCGAGCGCATTGTCGCCATCGCCGATGAGGTCCAGCAGGAGACGCAGGCCAAGCTCGATTATCTTGTCGGCACCATGATCGAACTGCCGCGCGCAGCACTCAGGGCCGGCGATATCGCTCAGACCGCAGAATTCTTCTCCTTCGGCACCAATGACCTCACCCAGACCACCTTCGGCATCAGCCGTGACGATTCAGCCCGGTTTCTCGGGGAATATACGGCCAAGGGCGTCATCAAGACCGATCCTTTCGTGTCGCTCGACATCGAAGGCGTTGGCGAATTGGTTGAGATCGCGGCCTCGCGCGGCAAAGCCACGAGACCTCAGATCAAGCTCGGCATTTGCGGCGAGCACGGTGGCGATCCGGCCTCGATACGCTTCTGCGAGAGAGTGGGACTTGATTACGTTTCCTGTTCGCCCTTCCGTGTGCCCATCGCCAGACTGGCGGCGGCCCAGGCAGCCCTCTCGGATGATGGCTGAATTATGACGATACACCCCTCTAAAGCCTTGTTAACCCTAGAGCATTTGGTGGCTGATTATAGGCTGCTTTGTGTTGCTGCCATGGTTAACCTATGCTAAACGCTCAAGGATCATACTACCGCCTGTTCGGGAAACTTTAAGGTTGAGACGGTAGCGCGAGGGGAAGTGAAACCAGCAAAGCGGGCGCATAGGCGATTTGAGCCGGATTTCCACGAGCCGCTTGAGCCCGAACGGGCTGGCATGCTGGGCTACCTGCCTTATGCTTTTGCTGGCGCCATGCTGGTCGCGAGTTTTGCTTTCGCCGGCCACTATATGGGCCGCAATGCCGATGCTCACGCTCTCGTTGCCGAAGACGAACCTCTGCTGGCCGTCACCTCACCAGTATCGACCTTGATCGAGAAAGGCTCGCTCATGCCGAGCGACGCTACACTCGATCTGACCAGCCTGCCGATCATTCGCGAACAGGAAGTGGTTTCGACCGGCAAGGGTGATTACATCAGTCCCGATCAGGGTGTGCCGGAAGTCGCGGTGCGGCTCGAGCCTCAGAAGATCGAGAAGCGTCTCGCCATGACGCCGCCGGTATGGAAGCTCGAATCCACTTTCAAGCTCAAGCGCAACGAGAAGCAGAAGGTCGTCGCCGAGCGCCGCATTCGTCTCGCCGAGGAAAACTGCCTCGCCAAGGCCGTTTATTTCGAAGCGCGTTCAGAATCGGAACTGGGTCAGCTTGCGGTGGCGAAAGTCATCCTCAACCGCGTCAAGGATCCCAACTATCCGAAGACGATCTGCGGCGTCGTCTATCAGGGCTCTGACCGCCGCAATTCATGCCAGTTCTCTTTTGCCTGTGACGGCGTTGCCGACGACGTGAAGAACCAGGAAGCCTGGGATCATTCCAAGCTCATCGCCCAGAAGGCGATTGCCGGCGATCAGACCATCCGGATCATTGGCGCCGCCACCAACTATCATGCCGATTATGTGAGCCCCAAATGGGCGAAAGACATGCGCAAGCTGATCAAGATCGGCCGCCACATCTTCTATTCAGACAGCTAGGAGGCACCGGTGAATTGCCTTCGGCTGAGGATTGCTGCGTTGGCTTAAATTAATCGGGGGCGGCACTATGTTTCGACCGGCGGGAAGTCGCAGGCAGGCGCTTCACCGTTTCATGCTTCCTGCAGGCGCTGCGCTGGCTTTCACGTGCTGGGCGACGCCGGCGCTGTCTGATACGAGGGGCGCGCCCAATGCCGTCACCTTTCTGGTCGGGCAGGCGGTGGACACTGATTTCACGGACCTGATTTCGCAGCCCTGGACGGCGGACTTTGTCGATCTGACGATGGTGGGTGCCGCCGTGTCCACTCGGCTTGGGACCATGAACGAGCTGTTCGGTTCAGCGGATTCTGGTGGTATCGGCGATGATATTACCGTCGAGGTGGAAGCGGGCGGATCCTACCGCTTCGGCGAAGAATCATTAGGGGAGCTTTGGGGAGCGCTTTATTTTCGCTATGACGGGTTTGGCTGGAACGATATCGTCTACACGACGGTGGCGATCAACACCGGCCTCAGCATCCTCAGCGAAACATCGGAATTTGAACGCGAGCGCGCTGGCGGTCAGTCCTCGCTGGTGCTCAATTATCTTGCTCCCGAGATCACCTTTGCCAATCCGGACAACAAGAATCTTGAATTGGTGCTCCAGCTTCATCACCGCTCCGGCATCTTTGGATTGATCGATGATGTGAGTGGCGGATCGACCTTCATCTCGACCGGCATTCGCATGAGATTCTAACCGGAAGGTTAGTCCGCGGTAGCCGAATCCGAGCCAAGTTTGACGCCATCGATAGCTGCCTTGCTGGCATAAGCAACGAAGCTGAACCCTTTCAGTTTTCCGGTGGCGAGGACCGGAATGAAGACTGCTCCATCAGTTGCGGCCCGGGCCGGAGCAAACCAGATGTCGAATTTCTGCGGTCCCAGGCCTTTCTTCCTGAACTTGGCCGCCGCGCGCCCTGCCACGGGCGTGTAGGTCACGCTGCATTTATAGGCCTGACCGCGATAGCTGCCTTCACCCGATCCGATCGTGACCTTGCCCTTCAACTCAAAGCTGAGATCATATACTTCCTTGCCGTCGAATACCCTCTCGACGGTCCGGCACGGCTGGCCTCTCTGCAATGCCGTCATGCGCATGACCATGGACAATGGATCGACGAGGTTTGCCGTGACCGCATCGCCAAGCAGTCTCTCATCATCCGCATCGAGACCAGGATCGACGGTTGGTGGCTTGCCGTCCCGCCAGATCAATTCGGTCGTCTTGTCCTTGTCGTTCTTCTCGGCGCGCGATGTGAAGCGCGATGGCCTGGCGTCGTTTCCGCTGACGGCGCCCATGGCCGTCATGTCCATCTTGTAGTCCGAGAACAGTCCGGCCATGCCCTTCGTCTTCATCGCTGCCGCAGATTGGTAGGTGTTTTCGGTGAAGGCCGCGTCATAGGACATCTTCAACATCTGGACACCGGCGACTTCGACCACATAGGCGGCGCTGATCTGGCCCTTCTGCGCCGCAATGGCACTGTCATGCAACGCGAATGCCAGGAGCGTCAGCGCTAACGCATGCATGCGTCCTGTCCGGCTATTGCACCTGGAAACCATGCCAATCGGTCACCTTCAACGGTCCAAACGGGAATTGCATGGGCCAAGTCTGTGACCATATTTTGATGGCAGCCATGCTTTGTCTTTTTGCGATGACGCGCTTAAGCTTGCTGCCATGGGAGATTAATCATGGCGATTTCGCAATATGACGAAAGCAAATGCTGGACCTATGTCGAGGGCAAATGGGTTCAGGGCAATCCGCCGTTGATGGGGCCATGGAGTGATGCCTCCTGGCTGGGTTCGGCGATATTCGACGGCAGCCGTGCTTTCGAAGGCGTGACGCCCGATCTCGACATGCATTGCCAGCGCTGCGAACGCTCCGCTCTCGCTTTTGGCTTGAAGCCTCTGAAGGCTGGCGCCATCGAGGAGCTGGTGCGCGACGGCATCAAGAAATTTCCAAAGAACACGCCACTCTATCTACGCCCGATGTTCTGGGCCGAGACCAATTTCCTTGATCCGGGTCCGGTGGAAACGCGTTACTGCATTTCGGTCTATGAATCGGCCATGCCGTCGACCAAGGGTTTTTCCGCCTGTCTCTCGCCCTTCCGCCGGCCGTCCTTGGAATATGCGCCGACCGATGCCAAGGCCGCCTGCCACTATGCCAATTCGAGCCGCGCCGTGCGCGAAGCGCAGGGCCGCGGCTTCGACAATGCGGTGCTGCTCGATCCCCTGGGCAAGGTTTCTGAATTCACCACGTCCAATCTCTTCTATGCCAGGGATGGCGAGGTGCATACGCCGATCCCCAACGGCACGCTGTTGAACGGCATTACCCGCCAGCGCGTCATCAAGCTGCTGCGCCAGGCCGGCATCGCCGTGCATGAGCGCGCCGTGTCGTGGCTCGAAGTATTGGGCGCCGATGAAGTCTTCTCCACCGGCAATTACGGCAAGGTCATTCCGGTGACGCGCATCGAGAACCGCGATCTGCAGCCCGGACCGCTGTTCAAGAAAGCCCGCGAGCTCTACTGGGAATTCGCCCACAGTTGATGGCGGTTTCGATCTCCATCTTTCCCGTTGCGGCAGGACTGT
>VAZZ01000549.1 GCA_005884715.1 Alphaproteobacteria bacterium
TGGCCCTATGCCTGGGGGCTGGCCAATGCGCCGGACAGTCCGGTAAAAGGCAAGGTCGGCATCGCCATTCTTCCGCAAGGGTCGGGCGATGGCGCCCGTCATGCGGCGGCACTGGGCGGCCAGCAGCTTGCGGTCTCCAAATACTCCGCTCATCCCAAGGAAGCCGCCGACCTCGTGCGCTATCTCACCGGTGCGGCCGAACAGAAGCGCCGGGCCATCAAGGGCTCGTTCAATCCGACGCGCAAGGGCCTCTACGGCGATCAGGAGCTCCTTCAGGCATTGCCTTTTCTGAAAGACTTCGAAGCGGTCCTCGAAAACGCCGTCGCGCGGCCATCGAGCGTGACCGGAGCGAGCTATAACCGCGTATCGAGCGAATTCGTACGCGCTGTCCACAATACGCTGGCCGGTCAGGGGACGGCTCAGGAAAACCTGGCAGGCCTGGAGAAAATGCTGCAACGGATCAGCCGCAACGGCCGCTGGTAGACCATCATGGCACAACAGCGCTCGACAGCCGCGCATCAGCGCACGCAGACGGCTTGGTTTTTCCTCACCCCCATGCTCGCAGCGCTCCTATTCATTGCCGCCTGGCCCTTGCTTCGTACCGTCGCGTTCAGCTTTACCGATGCCTATCTCAGCGATCTCTCGACATGGAAGTTCGTCGGTATCACGAACTATTCATATCTGTTCGAAGACCCGCTTTGGTGGCGCGCCGTCGGCAACACACTGCTATTCACATTCATATCGGTAAGTCTCGAAACGGCGCTCGGCATGGTCATCGCCCTCACGCTCGATACTCATCTGCCCGGCCGTGGGCTGCTGCGCGCCGCGGTCCTCATTCCGTGGGCGATCCCCACCGTCGTCTCGGCCAAAATGTGGGCCTGGATGCTGCACGATCTCTATGGCGTCGTGAATTTCCTGCTGTTGAGCGTCGGGCTGATCGACCGGCCCTGGGCGTGGCTCGCCGATCCATCGCTTTCCATGGCCGCCATCATCATGGTCGATGTGTGGAAGGCTACGCCTTTCATGGCGCTCCTGATTCTGGCCGCGCTGCAGGCCCTGCTCCTGGAAATATACGAGGCGGCGCGCGTCGATGGCATCCATCCGGTCAAGGTCTTCCTGCACGTGACCTTGCCGCTCATCCGCCCCGCCTTGCTTGTCGCCGTCATTTTCCGCGGTCTTGATGCACTGCGCGTGTTCGACATCATCTATGTGCTGACCGGAAACAATGAAAACATCGCGACAATGTCCGTCTATGCTCGCCAGCAGCTCGTCGATTTCCAGGATATCGGTTTCGGGTCGGCAGCCGCCACTTCGTTGTTCGTGATCGTCGCGATCATGGCCATGATCGTCATCACTCTCGGACGGGTCAATATCAGCCTCGGCGGGGGCGAGCGATGATCTCCCGGATCATCGGCCGGATCGGCTTTTACGGACTTCTCGGCGTGCTCCTGTTTTATGCCGTCTTCCCTTTCTATTGGGCGGTCGTGTCGTCCTTGAAAAGCGGAAGCGCCATCTTTCGCGTCGAGCTTCTCCCGTCCAGTCCAAGTCTGGAAAATTATCGGGCCCTGTTCGCCGAGCAGTCTTTTGCCCGGAACATACTAAATTCACTCATCGTCGCCTCGAGTGCGACGCTGATCTCACTGCT
>VAZZ01000095.1 GCA_005884715.1 Alphaproteobacteria bacterium
GCTTATAATACCCGTAGGGACCGTTCGCGATCGCCGTCATGGGCACTTCCGGGTGGTCGATGAGATTTTCTCCCACGCCCGGCAGGTCGACGGCGCAGGGAATGCCATGGCTGAAGAGGTGATCGGCGGGCCCTATTCCGGAAAGCATCAGCAGCTTCGGCGTAACCAACGATCCCGCAGCCACGATGATCTCACGGTCGGCGTAAGCGGTCCGTTCGGTACCCCCCTTGTCGACAAATGTAATCCCGATGGCGGCACCATTATTCAACTCGATCCGCCGGGCAGTGGCATGGAGTTCGATGCGCAGATTGGGATTTCCCTCAAGTGGAGCAATGAAAGCATAAGCGGCGCTGCTGCGCCTTCCGCTCCGGTTCATGAATTGATAGAAGCCGACGCCGCGCTGCTGTGGACCATTGAAATCCGGGTTGAATGGTTCTCCGAGAGCCTGGACGCTCTGCACAAACCATCTTGAAACATCGTTGATAAAGCCCGGATCCGAAACAAGTAGCGGACCTTCGCCGCCATGGAGCTCGTTATGGAAGCGGTTGTTGCCCTCCATTTCCTTGAAATGGGGAAGGACGTCCGCCCAGCTCCAGCCTGGATAGTCATTGTCGCCGCGGAGCAAATTGTGCCACTCGTCATAGTCAGAAGGGCGGCCGCGAATATAGACTTGGGCGTTGACGGATGATCCACCGCCGAGCACGTTCGCTTGCGGGATGTCATGTACCCGGCCGTCCAGATGCTCTTGCGGAACGGTCTGATGATAGCGCATAAATTTGCTGCCATTGATCATCTTGAAGATGCCTGGCGGCATGTCGAGCAGTGGATGTCGGTGCGAATAACCGGCTTCAAGCAGAAGGGTTCGCATCCCTCCCGCACCAGCAAGCTTGGCTGCCGCCACACAACCGGCGGAACCGCCACCCACAACGATATAGTCGTAGTTCTGGGTCATGATGCCTGGTCGCGGATTGAGCCGAGGCGCTTCCAGTCGAACTGAATGCCATGTCCAGGCTTTGATGGCGCGACCGCCATGCCGTCCTCTATGCGAAGGGGTTCGGCGATGTAGTCGTCAAGTCCGAAGCCGTGGGCTTCGAGATAGGAATGGTTGGGAACGGCCGCGAGAAGATGGACGGTCACGTCATGTGCCCCATGTGAAGTGACCGGAAGGTTGAATGCCTCGGCGAGATGGGCGATCTTGATGAAATTCGTTATGCCGCCGCAATTCGTGACGTCCGGTTCCGGGAAGGTGACGCCGCCGCAGGCAATGAGGTGTCGGAAGTCCCACAGCGTCCTCAGATTCTCTCCGGCCGCGATCGGCAAGCCCGCCTCGCGCACCACACGGGCATGACCCGTCACGTCATCGGGTGAGATGGGCTCCTCCAGCCAGGTCAGATCATATGCCGAAAATGCCCGTCCGGCCCGGATTGCCTCGTCGGCCGACCATTTCATGTTGGCGTCGACCATGAGCGGGAAGTCTCGCCCAAGATGCGAACGCATGGCGGACACGCGCTCCACATCCTCCGAAAGGCGCTTGCGGCCGACTTTCATCTTGATGGCTCGGAAACCGCGAGCAAGATTTTGATCTGTCTGTTTAAGAAGCTGCGCTAATGGCAGCTCGAGATCGATTCCTCCCGCATAACACGGAATTCGATCGGTGAAGCCGCCGAGAAGTTTCCACAGCGGCTGTCCCAGCCTTTTTGCCTTGAGGTCCCAAAGAGCGATGTCGATCGCGGATTGTGCGAGAATTGTCGGGCCGCCGCGCCCGCCATAATGCATTTCCCACCACAGCAGTTTCCAGAGGGCTTCGATCGCATCCGCATCCTTGCCCTGCACCGCTGTTGCCATTTCTCGCTCGATGATGTTTGCGATGGCGCCACCATTGCGGCCGACGGTAAATGTGTAGCCCATACCTTCCGCTGAGTCGGTGTCGCGAATGCGCACCGTGATGAGCTCGAAGTTGCGCATGATGCCATGTGTGGAGTCGGTCAGTTCCCGCTGCAGTGGGACGTGGTAATAACCAGTCTCTATCGCTTCAATCTTTGCCATGACCTTGACCAATCCTTGCCCGCAACTCGGTCAGATCGCCACACGGGTTCCGGCGAGCTTCGCCTGCAGGATGACGACCACAAGCAGGAACAGTCCGCGGATCACTGATTGCCAATAGGCGGAAAGCGAGATCCAGCCGAGCCCGTTCTCGAAGTTGAGAACGTTGAAGAGGATGCCGAGCAAAAGCACGCCGGCAAGCGTCGTGCCGACGGAGCCCATCCCGCCAGTGAGCAGCGTGCCGCCTACCACCACCGAGGCGATCGCGAAGAGCTCCCAGCCGACCCCCTCGATCGGCTGGCCAGCGCCGAACTGGGCGGCAAGGATGACGCCGGCAAGGCCTGCCAGTCCGCCGCTCGCCAAGTAGACGATGAATTTCACGCGATCGGCTTCGAGGCCCATTAGCCGGGTCGCGTCCTCGCCGCCGCCGATCGCCAGAACGGTGCGGCCGAAGCTGGTGAAATTAAGGACCACTGAACCCAGCATATAGTCGAGCAGGGCGAAGACGGCAGGAACCGGAAATATCGAGAAATTGCCCTGGCCGAAGGCGATGAAGCCGCTGTCGTAGGAGACCGACACCGTCTGGTTCCCGGCGAGCAGCAACGCCGTGCCGCTGGCCGCGAGCATGGTCGCGAGCGTCGCGATGAACGGCAGGAGATGCGCCCGCGTGACCAGGAGTCCGTTGATCGCACCCGCTGCCAGGCCGACAAAGACGCCCGCCGCGAGCCCCGGCGCCAGGCCATAGGGGCTGGCGAGCGCCGAAGCCACGCTGCCCATTGCCGCGACCGCGCCGACCGACAGGTCAATGCCGCCCGTCATGATGACGAAGCACATGCCGAGGGAGACCAGGGCGAACATGGAATTGTAGCGCAGCACGCTCATAACGTTGAACGTCGACAGGAAGCGGTCATAGCGCAGGAAGCCGAACAGGACCAAGGCGGCCAGCGCAATCACCACGCCATATGTGCCGATGGTGCGGATGAGTTCGACTCGGCGCATCAGCGGCTCCGATTCTGCTGCTGCAGCCATACGGCGAAGGCGATGATGGCCGCCTTGACGACCAATGCTGCCGCCGGCGGAACGCCGTTGGCAAGCAGCGTAAAGCGAACGAGCTGGATCGTCAGCGCCCCGAGCAGTGTTCCGACGATGGTTGCCTTGCCGCCGCTGAGAAGCGTGCCGCCGACGGCGACGGCGGCGATCGCGTCGAGCTCGCTGCCGAGGCCCACGAGATTGGCGTCGCTGGACGAGTTGATGGCGATAACTATCAGTCCGGCCAGACCGGCACACAGGCCTGTGATGGCGTAGACCGCAAGCTTCACCTTGGCCACCGCTATGCCCGAGAGCTGTGCGGCTTTCTCGTTGCCGCCAATGGCGAGAATGGAGCGGCCGAACAGCGTCCGCCGCAGCACCCAGGCCGCGACGAGCACCAGGATCGCCATGATGATCACTTGCGCTGGGATGCCGAACGGGCGGGCGAGCCCGATCCATTGGAACTGAGGCACCGTGAACGTCTGCAGATTGCCGTTGGTGAGCACTTGGGCAATGCCGCGGCCGGCGATGAACAGCACCAAGGTGGCGACAATGGGCTGTATGCGGAAATAGGCGACGAGCCATCCGTTGAAGAGGCCGAACAGGCCGGCCACCACGACTGAGACCAGCATGGCGATAGCGACGGCAAGGTAGATGTTATCGATAGGGACGATCTTGCTCATGAAGATCATCGGTGCCAGCGCTCCCGAGATCGCCATCAGGGAGCCGACCGAGAGGTCGATGCCGCCGGTGGCGATCACCAGCGTCATGCCAACCGCGACGATGACGATGGTGCAGACCTGGGTCAGATTGACGTTGAGAGTCTGAAGCGTCGTGAAGTTGCGGGTGAAGGCGAGGTTGAACGCAATCAGCAGCG
>VAZZ01000552.1 GCA_005884715.1 Alphaproteobacteria bacterium
GGACACACGAGTTGAAATCAAAGCCGGCGCGGTGTGGGATCCGGTCACTGAGGGAGATCGGGCGGGAGAGCGGGTCATGCGGGCGATGATCGAGGAGCGCTATCCCGATCATGGCATCCATGGCGAGGAATATGGGCTGAAAGCCAGTCGCTCGGGGCTGACCTGGGTGCTGGATCCCGTTGACGGCACCAGGGCCTTCATTTGCGGGATGCCGACCTGGGCCACCCTGATCGGCCTCAATTTCGAGGACCGACCCATGGTTGGCGTCATGAACCAGCCCTTTGTCGGCGAGACCTTCTACGGCAATCCAGAAGGGGCCTGGTCGCTCCATCAAGGAACGCGCCGCAAGCTCGCCACTCGGCCGGCGCGCCCGCTGGCCGATGCCACGTTCACCACCACCGCACCTGAGCTCTACCGGTCGGATGCAGAGAAGGATGTGCTGAAGCGTCTGAGCCAGGCTACAAGGCTGACACGCTATGGCGGCGATTCCTATTTCTTTTGTGTTCTGGCGGCGGGCCAGGTCGATCTGGCACTTGATGCGCATATGGAGCCCTATGATATCGCTCCCCTTATCCCGATCATCGAAGGTGCCGGCGGCATCGTCACCACCTGGGAGCGCGGCCATGCGGCCAAAGGCGGCAATGTCGTTGCCGCCAGTTCAACGCGGCTCCACGAGGAAGCGCTGAAGCTCATCCAGCCGTAAAGGCTTCGAAGGCAGCAAAGAACTGTTCGCGGATGCTATCGCGTTCGAACAGGATCTCGTGACGCGCTTCCGGGATGACGGCCAGCGACACGCCTGGGGCGGCGTTGCAAAAACGCCGGGTCGCTTCATTGTCGACGACACGGTCGCGACCCGCCGCGACGATGAGGATGGGCGCACAGAATGTCGCCGCGGCGCGGCGCGCATCGAGTTGATGAAACGAGTTAAGTGCCGCATTCAACCAGGAGAAAGTGGGACCGCCCACGCCCAGATCGGGTTTTTCGGTCAGCGTATAGGTCGACTGGAAAAACCGGCGTTGATCGCTGGTCAGGTAGTTGCCGGGAAAGTTCTGCGGTGTCAGCGGCCGCTTGGTCTGGCCGGGCAGGAAGAGACGCCCAAGCCCGATCTTAGGCACCAGCCAGCACAGAACCCGCACCAGCGGCATTGGCCAGAAACCGGAATCGATGCCGAGCAGCGGTGCCGAGAGAACGGCCTTCTCGAACCAGGTGCGGCGCTCGAGAGCCCGCAACAAGACGAGGCCGCCGGTCGAATGTCCCACGGCATAGAAAGGCGGCGGGCAATCCGGTAGTACGACCTGTGTCATGAAGGACGCGAAATCATCGTCATATTCGGAGAAGTGCCGGATGCCATCGCGATAGCGATCGTCATAAGCGCGTTGCGATCCGCCTTGCCCGCGAAAATCGAAGGTGGCGACGGCAAAGCCGCGGCGAGTGAAATCACCAATGGTGTCGAACCAGCGTTCGATGAAGTCGCCGCGCCCACCCAGCAGCACCACTGTTCCCCGCGGCGAGGCCGGTATGGCGTAGGCGGCGCGCAGCTTGCGGCCATCCTTCGTCGTCACCATCGCGCTCACCAGCCCTCTCGGCAATCCGTTGCCGGGGAGGGGGGTAAGCGGAATCAAAGGAGGTGGCAGTGTCTGATCCAAGCGCTCGTGTCCCGGTTCGCAAAACTTGCTTGGCTAGCGCATACAGGACGTGAGGTGCGCCAGCAAGAACCAGAGTCTATGCAACCCTGGCTCTTGCCGCGCAGGTTATTAGCGTTTCTTGACTTCAGTCAATTCGCCGGAGGCGGAATTGAGTTTGACGGA
>VAZZ01000013.1 GCA_005884715.1 Alphaproteobacteria bacterium
GATTCGCCCTGCCCACAAGGTGAGGGGAACGAATGACCATCCTGGCAGTACCTCTCTATTTTGATGGCTCAGTAATCCTGAAGACCTTGTTGCGTAACGCAACTGAGATGTGTGCGAGATGTGTAAATCCGATAGCGGCAGAAGCCGGGACCCATTCACTCAATAAGTGCAGTCTCAGCGGCGAGCTCGAATGGATAAAATTTAATGGGTGCCGGCTTTCGCCGGCATGACGCAGTTATGTTTGGCGGTCTCAGCGGAGCGTGATACATCCGCTCATCCTTCCTCTGCGATCTCCCTCCCGTGGCCACACTCGCCGTCATCGTCTTCATCCTCGTCTATATCGGTCTGGCGCTCGGCCGGTTGCCGGGGCTCGCGATCGAGCGCACCGGCGTCGCCCTTCTCGGCCTCATTGTGCTCCTCGCTTCGGAGGATCTCGGCCTCGATGAAGCCGGGCGCGCCGTCGATATGCCGACTATAGCACTCCTCTTCGCGCTGATGATCCTTTCGGCACAATTCGAGCAATCGGGCTTCTATGGTTTCGTCGCGTCACGGGTAACGCATGCGGCGCGCAATCCCAAAAACCTTCTCGCCATCCTCATCGCGGTAACCGGCATCCTGTCTACGATCCTCACCAATGATGTCGTCGCCTTCGCCTTCACGCCGCTCGTCTGCGCCGGCCTCATGGCGCAGAAGCTTGATCCCCGGCCCCATCTCGTGGCGCTGGCAGGGGCCGCCAATGCCGGGTCGGCGGCGACGCTGATCGGCAACCCGCAGAATATCCTGATCGGCCAGGCAGGCGGCCTCGATTTCTGGCGGTATCTCGCCATCGCGATCCCGCCCGTCATCGTCTCGCTCGCTCTCGTCTATTGGGCGGTCGTGGCGACATGGAAGGCGGCACTCACGGCGCCTCTTATGGCGGCACCGGCCGATCGCGTAGCGCTCGATCGTTTCCAGACCGCCAAGGGGCTCGTGGCGATCGTGGTGCTGATCGGCCTCTTCCTGACGCCTCTGCCGCGCGAACTCGGCGCGCTCGCGGTCGCGGGCCTTCTTCTCTTGTCGCGCCGCCTGTCGTCGCGCGAGATGATCGGCGCGGTCGACTGGCACTTGCTCTTGCTCTTCACCTGTCTCTTCGGCGTCACTGCCGCCTTTGCCAAGACCGGGCTTGCGCAGGATGGATTGCACTGGCTCGCCGAGGCCCGGGTCCTGCCGCAGGCGCTCACCGTCATGCTGCCGGTGACGCTCTTTTCCTCCAACACGATCGGCAATGTGCCAGCCGTCATTTTGATCCTGAAGCTGCTGCCGGGCCTGCCGCAGGGTGCGCTATCCGGCCTTGCAC
>VAZZ01000553.1:0-1518 GCA_005884715.1 Alphaproteobacteria bacterium
CTAGCCCGTTCATGGCCCGGTTCATATGGTGAAAGCGCCGCTAAAGACCAGTACTTTGCTTCCCCGCCGGCAAAGTTTTTGCCATAGAGCCGCCACGAAGCGGCCATATCCGATAGCCTCATGACTGCAAATACCACGGATGGTCTCTACCCTCCCAAGAAGCGGGACGACGGCCAGCAGAAATTCGCCACCGAGGGCATAGCGCCGCTGGACCGGCCCAGCGCCGTTACCCGGTTTTTCATGGGCATTGTCGCCCAGGCGGAAAAGCTCAATCTGAAATATGCCAGGCTCGGCAATCCGCCCGTCTATGACAACCGGGTCTTCCCCTGGGCCTCTGAGATCGAGAAGGCCGCCCCCCTGATCCGGGCCGAACTCGAGCATGTCCTGACACGCAAGTCAGAGTTGCCGAATTTTCAGGACATATCGTCCGATGTGAAGACAATCTCCACCGACCAGGGCTGGAAGACCTTCTTCCTGACCGCCTTCGGCACGACGTCGGAAAAGAACGTCGCGCAGTGTCCCGAGACCTGGAAAGCCGTCCAAACCATTCCTGGACTGAAGACCGCCATGTTTTCGATCTTTGAGCCGGGCAAACACCTACCGCCGCATCGCGGGCCCTATAATGGCGTACTCAGACTGCATCTCGGTCTGATCGTGCCCGAACCCCGCGACAAGATCGCGATAAGGGTGAAGGATCAGATCTGCCACTGGAGCGAAGGCAAGGTCCTCATTTTCGATGATGCCTATGAGCACGAGGCGTGGAACCATTCTGACAAGACGCGCGTGGTGCTGTTCGTCGACTTCGTGAAGCCGCTCAAATTTCCGGCCAATTTCGTGAACTGGCTGCTGATGAATCTCGCGATCTTCACACCGTTCGTGCGCGAAGGTCTCGACAATCATAAGGAATGGGAGAAGCGCTTCTATGCGCAGGCGGAAGCATTCAGGAACCGGCCGCAGAGTTAAGCATCGCCGATTGGCAAGTGCGAAAACTGGACCCATCAACGCCCGCAATATGTTCCATCAAATAATTTGGCTGGACTGACTACTGTCGTGCTGGTCATGGATGCGCATGACCAGCACATTATCCGCAACAGCCGATAGCTCACGCCGCATCAGTCCCTGGATCGTCGTCTGGCTGTGCTTTGCTGTCCTCTCCATCGTGATGTCGGCACGCCAGATCGTTTCGATCATGACCGACGACTGGGCGAAGACGCTCGGCTGGTCGAAGACCTTCATCGGCTCGGGCCAATCCGTAGCCCTGGTGATGGTTGCCATTGCCGCCCCCATTGCCGGCAATCTCGCCGACCGCTATGGCGCGCGCGCGATGCTCACGGCAGGACTTCTTATCGTCGCAGCAGGTCTTCTGCTGTTTGCTGCCTTCCCGATCGCTGCACTTTATATAGTGGGCTACGGACTCGTCGGCGGCGTCGGATTCGCCACCGCCAATATGCATCTGATCTCGACCGCCATCGCCAAGCTGTTCACCGAGCGGCGCGGGCTGGCAACCGGCATCGCCAA
>VAZZ01000553.1:1573-3034 GCA_005884715.1 Alphaproteobacteria bacterium
CTTATGTGAGCTGGCAATGGAGCATCGCCGCCCTTGCCCTCGTCTGCGTGATCATGGCGGCGGTCATCTGGGTGGCGCTCAAGCCAACGGCCGGTTCGATCGCGGAAGCGAAGGCGACCCTCGCCGAACCCCGCGAAGCTCTGTGGGCGCGGCTCAAATTCCTGCTCAAGAGTCCCACCTTTCACGTCCTCTATTGGAGCTTCTTCATCTGCGGCATCACCACCACCGGGGCCATCGAGACGCATTTCCTCCCCTATGCCGCCTTTTGCGGATTCCCGCCGGTGCCGGCGTCGGGCGTCTATGGCGGCGTCATGGCGATCAATCTCGGCGGCATGTTTCTGTCCGGGTGGCTCACCGACAAGGTCAACCGGCCGCTGCTTTTGGGGAGCATCTATATTGTGCGCTCCTTCTCCTTCCTGGTGCTCATGAATGTCGGGGTCAGCTATGAGATGCTGTTCCTCTTCGCCGTCATCTACGGCATTTTCGACTATTCGACGGTGCCGCCGACGGCGAGCCTCGCCGCCTCGCATCTCGGCCTCAAAATCATGGGCCTCGCCATGGGGCTGATCAGCGGCGGCCATGCTCTGGGCGGCGCGCTCGGCGCCTTCATGGGCGGCTATCTGTTCGATCTCTTCGCCCGCTATACGGAGATGTGGTGGGCCGCCTTCGCCACGGCGATCCTGGCCGGGGTCATGGTGTTCTTCCTCAAGGAAGACCGGCCGCAAAAGGGGTTGATACTGGCGCCGGCTTAGCTTCGCAGACCAAGCCGCCCAATCTCCCTCGCTCAGATCGGGTTGAAGGCCGTCGAATTCGGAAGAGAAGCCCAATTGCCACGGAAAGTTCCCCTCCCGATCCGTCCAAACGAGCTGGAGGCAAGGGAATGAATCACCGCCATAGAACCAGCGATTCCACCCGAGGTATTCCCGGTAGTGCCTCTTGCTCACCGTAAGCAGGCATGCCGGAAGATCGGCGAAGATTTCATTCGTGACGGTGGCCGTCGGATAGCTTTGTCCCGACTTCTGCGAACGGAACATGTCCCACAAGACGTCCGACGCGATTTCCGGCTTCATCGCAAAGACGATGATTTCCGGAAATCCTGCCAGCCAGAATCCTGTAGTGTAATTAAAACCCGGTCCAGCCTCATCCTGAAGCACATTCATTCTATGCCATCCGTGCTCACGGATGATGTTCACGAATGTTCGTTCATGCTCGTCGAGCTTCTCGACATCCGCATCAAGCGCCGTCCGCATTTTGATCGCTCCATTTGAGCTTCAGATAAACTGCCTTGAGCAATTCCTGCCAGTCCGAAAAATGAGCGATGTGAATAATATCTCAAATCCATCTTAAGTTGACTTTCAAGGGGCCTCCCCCTAGAACACCCCCGATTTCAAGACGCTTGAACGTCTCAAGGCCTCATCACACATGGGAATGATCCCGGGAAGTGATGGGCCAGCATCCGGC
>VAZZ01000093.1:0-12145 GCA_005884715.1 Alphaproteobacteria bacterium
TACGTCTCTGGCCAACACCTATTCGCGGCTTATGCTGTTCCAGACCGACATGGGGCCATCGACCAAGCTGATGCTCGAAGAATCGCGTCGTGCCGTCGAGCTCGATCCGCTCGACGCTCGCGCCCATGCCGCGCTCGCCTATGCGACCGGCATGACTGGAGACCTAAAGCAGGCTGAGGTCGAATATGACAAAGCCCTGGGTCTCAGCCCGAATGCGTTCGATGTCCTGAAGTCCTATTCCTGTTGGGCGTTTGCGTTTGGAAAGGGTGAGGCCGGTGCACAAGCTGTCGACCGAGCCATTCGACTAAACCCCCGCTATCCCGACCACGGAGTCGATTGCTTTCGTTATGCCCTGTTCATGGTCGGCAGGTATGAGGATGCCATACGCATGCAACGCCGCCTCCCCGAGCAGAAATGGAATCCGGATGGTTTTGCGATGACGGCCGGCAGCCTGGCAGCACTTGGCCAAGTGGACGAAGCCAAAGCCCTGGCGGCTCGGGGTTTTGCCAAATTCCCGAGTGTTCTCAGCGTTGAGAAATTCGCGCTGGACCGCGGCTGGAGTCCACCGGAACTGCAAAGGCCGATCTTGCGGACAAGCCGAATCTCGTTCGATTGCCGGGATGCACGGTCGATGTCATGAATAATTTGGCTGTCCCTCATCGGCGGCCACACTAATCACGGCTTCCTGTTCGATTGGTCTATTCGGAATACTTCGATCTCGTGGCCGATGCGATATTCGCTGAGCGCAAGATCAAAGGATGGTCACGCGCGAAGAAAGAAGCGTTGATCAAAGGTGATTGGAGCTTGATCCAGGTGTTGTCGAAACGGCGCAGCGGCAGGCCTCGAGCTTCATCCTGACGGACCCTTCGAGGCAACGCCTTCGGCGTTGCACCTCAGGGTGAGGATCTTGGAAAAGCTGCTGGGCGACTGTCTCTAAGACCGCAGTCTTGTCTTCTCCGGATCGAAATGAGCGAAGCGTACGATGCGCGCCGGCAGGCGCTTCTGATGGCCGTCGAGCTTGCCGATTTCGACCTCCGTGCCGATCTCGGCATGGCGGACATCGACTCGCGCGAGTGCGATATTCTTCTTGAGGAGCGGCGATCGCGTCCCGCTGGTCACAACACCGATCTGGGCGCGCCCGATATGAATGCAATCGCCGTGGCCTACCGCCTCATTGGCATCGATATCGAGTCCGACGAGCTTGTGGCGCGGATGTTCTTTCCGTTCGATCAACGCCGCCTTGCCGATGAAATCATCGCTCTTCGTCTTGAGCGGCACGGTGAAGCCGATGCCGGCTTCGAAAGGATCGGTCTGATCGGAGAATTCATAATTGGCGAAGATCAGTCCGGCCTCGATGCGCAGCATGTCGAGCGCTTCAAGACCCAACGGCGACAGGCCACGTTTCCGTCCTGCCTCCCACACGGCATCGAACACGGCAATCGCATCCTTGGGGTGGCAGAAAATCTCATAACCGAGCTCGCCCGTATAGCCGGTGCGCGACACGACGATCGGCACGCCCTCGAAGCCGCCAATGCGCCCGACCGTGAAGCGGAACCATTCGAGCTCGCCCACCGCCGTTTGCGCCGGCGCGGTCCATACGATCTCCTTGAGCAGATCGCGCGACTTCGGGCCCTGCACGGCGATATTGTGCAACTGGTCGGTCGATGAGCGCACCCAGGCCTTGAAGCCCATCTTCTCGGCCTGTTGGCGCAGCCAGATGCCGCTGTAATCATCACCGCCGATCCAGCGGAAATTGTTGGGCGCGATGCGGAACACAGTGCCGTCATCGATCATGCCGCCATGCTCATAGCACATCGCGGTATAGACTACCTGGCCCGGCGACAGCTTGCGGATGTCGCGCGTCATGCAATATTGCAGAAGCGCTTCGGCATCGGGCCCCGTCACTTCGAATTTGCGCAAGGGCGAAAGGTCCATCACCGCGACGCGTTCGCGGCAGGCCCAGTATTCCTCGACCGGACCGTCATTGTTGAAGCGCTGCGGCAGCCAGAAGCCGCGATATTCGCTGTAATTGCGGGTGAGTGCGGAAAAGCGCGGATGGAACGCGGTCTCGCGCGTCAGCTGGGGTTCGGCGTCAGGTGTCATGCGATAGGCCACCGCTCTCGAAAATTTCTCTTTGTCTGAATAAGTGCGCACATGGATGTCGCTCGGATCCCAGCCATTGCCCACATTGATATCGTCCGGACAGGCGGATGACACGCAGACGAGATCGGTGAGGGCGCGCATCAGCACATAGTCGCCGGGCCTTGACCACGCTTCGTCGAAATAGATCTGGTTATGATCGTCGATCCGCGTGTTGTAGAAATAATTGATCGCTTCCCAGCCCTTGCGCGGCGCCACCTCATACGGTTCGAGCGCGCGATTGAAATTCTCGGTGCAGTTCCCATGGCCCGGATAGCCGACATCGTCATAATAGCGGCTGTTGCAGGCGGTGGCGAAGAAGTCATGCCGCCCGACCGTGTCCTGGATGACTTCCACCAGCGGCTCGAAGTCGAAGCCGAACATCTTGGAGAGTAGTCCGGGCGTCGGATAAGCGCGCCCGGTGAGGGTGCGCGTCACCGTTCCATCGAGCGCATTCTCGATGCCTTGATCGAGCTTGCGGCGCGAGAAGCACTGGAAGTCGGTCATCTGGCGGCCGGACACATCGATGATCTGGATATATTCCCCGGCGCGCACGGTATAGGCTTTGGCCGTTCTGGCATCGACGCGGATATCCTGGAGCGGATCGCTCAAAGGTTCGGGGAGCGCAATAGTGTCCTTGCCGCGGGCCATATGCGCCCGTTCCACCCGCACTTCGATCGGCGTCGCCGTGTCCTGCACTTGCGCATCCATTTTGCCGCCGGGCGCGCCAATGATGAGGATACCGTCGCGTTGCGCCGTGAAGCTCTGCCGATTGCCGGCAGGCGATGTGGCGCCGAACAGCCGGATCGCCTTGGCCTGGCCGAGATCGATCCCGCGCCGCGCGAGGGCATTGCGGATGTGCGCTGCGGATTCGCCGTCGCCGGCGAGCGCCGCCCTGAGGCCGCTGGCCTCGTTTGTTGCCCTGACATCCAGCACCGGCGCATCGCTTTTACCGTCGCTACCGGCCGCTGCGATCTCGCAAGGTTGCCCGCCTTCGAGGTCGGTGACCGTCAGGCGGTCGCCCGCTTTGATCTCCAAAGTAAGTGAACCACCGCCCGCCACCTTATGGCGCTCAGTGCCCTCGGGCAGAGCCGGCAGACCCGGCCGATAGACGATGCTAGGGCGTGGCGCCAAGCCTATGACCGGTTGGTTCTGAAAGCTTTTTTCGAACCTGTTCATCAAGTGAGGCTAACGCTATTGGGAGGCGAAATCAAATGGTATGAAATTGGGCGAAATTGGTTTGGGTCGGTGTTGACAGCGCAAAACCGGTATCGATTTTTACCAGTCCGGCGCTAAAAGCTGAGGATGTTTCGGAGACCTGCATGAACGTGCCGATCGACAGCCGCGCCTTCCGCACAGCACTCGGCGCCTTCGCGACCGGCGTCACCATCGTCACGACGCGTGGCCCCCAGGGCGAACTCGTCGGCAACACGGTCAATTCTTTCACCGCCGTATCGCTCGATCCGCCTCTGGTGCTGTGGAGTCTCGGCAAGCGGGCCTATAGCTTCAAATCCTATCTGTCGGCCGATCATTTCGCGGTGAATGTCCTGCGTGAAGGCCAGGAGGACATATCGCGCCGCTTTGCCCGCTCGCTTGACGACAAATGGACCGGCATCGACTATGAGACCTGGGACAATGGCTGTCCCGTTTTGCCCAATGCGCTCGCCGTCTTCGAATGCAAGATGGCTTATACCTATCAAGGCGGCGATCATGTCATTTTTGTCGGCGAGGTCACCAATTTCGACCATGATCCGACCGGCAAGCCCTTGATTTTCTGGCATGGTAACTATCGATTGGTCACCAAGTAGAACCCAATTATTACCGCTTGCAACCAAAAGCATACCATTTTAGCATCGCCGTTGGCCGCTGACGCGGTTGGCCCGAAAGGGGAAATAGTGGGGAACGCTCATGCTGAAAGCCGGACAAAGATCCGGGTTAGCGTGTTCATCAGGGAAGGAAGGCGCATCTGCGCTTCACCGGCCTCTCTCGCATTGTATTGGTCACAGCCGTCCTGATGGGGCGCCTCTGGCGCTGGGCGGCAGGTGTCACTTCAAGATATGGAGATGTCGCTCATGACGACGAAACAGGGTTCTGGCGGAGCTGCCAGCGCGACGGTTTCGCCGGGTTTGGTCACGACCGAAACCGGCGAGCTGCACCGGGCTATCGATTGGCGCGGTGCATTCTGGGTTGCGGCGGGGGTTCCGCCGCTGGTGCTCTTCTCGATTGGCGGTATTGCCGGAACGACGGGCAAGCTCGCTTTCCTGGTCTGGATCATTTCGATGATCATGGGCTTCCTGCAGTCGTTCACTTACGCCGAGATCGCCGGCATGTTCGCCAACAAATCGGGCGGCGCCTCGGTCTATGGGGCCACCGCGTGGCTGCGCTATTCGAAATTCATCGCGCCGCTCTCGGTGTGGTGCAACTGGTTCGCCTGGTCGCCGGTGCTGTCCTTGGGCTGCGCCATCGCTGCGGGCTACATATTGAATTCGCTCTTCCCGATCCCCGCCGCTGACTCGCAGATGGTCATCGACTGGGTGACCGCCAATGCCTCGGCGCTCACCGCTGAATCACCGCGGGTAGTGGAATGGCTGGGCGCCAATGCCGGCAAGACGGCGCAGGATGCGATGACTGCACTCCTGACCCAGGATGGCATCGCGGCACTCACGCCGGGGATCCGCACCTGGTCGCTATTCTCCTTCCAGATACCATACCTGGCGCAAGCTAATCTGAATGCCACTTTCTTCATCGGCGTGATCCTGATGCTGATCATGTTCGCCATCCAGCACAGGGGCATCGCCTCTACGGCGGGTGCTCAGAAATGGCTCGCCATCATCGTTCTCGTTCCGCTCGTCGTCATCGGCGTGCTGCCCATCATCACGGGCAAGATCGACATGATGAATGTGACCGGTCTGGTGCCGCCGACAGCCGCTTATTCAGGCGTCGATGGCGCCTGGACACTCGGCGGCTGGACCTTGTTTCTGGGCGGCCTCTATATCGCCGCCTGGTCGACTTACGGCTTCGAGACCGCCGTCTGCTATACGCGCGAATTCAAGAACCCGAAGACCGATACATTCAAGGCCATCTTCTCTTCAGGCCTTCTCTGCATCCTCTTCTTCTTTCTCATCCCCTTCACCTTCCAGGGTGTTCTGGGGCATGCGGGCATGCTGGCACCTGGCATCGTCGATGGCACCGGCATTGGCGAGGCGCTGGCCGCAATGGTCGGCGGCGGCAAGTTTGTGACGCAGATCCTGGTGATCCTCATGATCCTGGCGCTCTTCCTCGCCATCATGACGGCAATGGCCGGTTCTTCGCGCACCCTCTATCAAGGCTCGAAGGATGGCTGGCTGCCGCGCTATCTGACCCATGTCAACGAACATGGTGCACCGACGCGGGCGATGTGGACGGATTTCGCTTTCAACCTGATCCTGCTTGCCATCGCCTCCGACATTGCGGGCTATTTCTTCGTGCTCGCCGTGTCGAATGTCGGCTACATCATCTTCAACTTCCTCAATCTCAATGCCGGCTGGATCCATCGTGTGGATTCAGGTCACGTGGAACGGCCGTGGAAGGCGCCTTCCTGGCTGATCGGCCTCAACACCATACTGGCTTTCGTGAACGCTCTCTTCCTTGGTGCCGGTGCGAAAGTGTGGGGCTATTCCAACGCTCTGTGGGTCGGCCTCGTTTTCGCAGCCCTCATCCTGCCGGTCTTCGCCTTCCACATTATGGGCAGGATGGCGGCCGCTTCCCGGCGCAGGCATTGACCGATCTGGGCTTGAAGGAAGGCGATATGGGTGAGCGCAAGGCGGGCATGCTGCCTTATCTTACTCTGGCAGCGGGCCTTATCGTTGTCTTGATCGCCAACTGGATCTTCGTCCTTCCATCATAGCAGCGACCACTGTTTGAGGCCTCGGATGGCGGTCTCCCTTGCCGGGAGGCCGCCATTTTATTTGCCTTGATCGCTCAAGGCGGCCCGCCGATACTCTTGCGCTTTATGCAGGGGAGGAATGAATGTCGCTGAGCTATATATTGCTGGCTGTCATTGTCATTATCGGCGCTTATTTCGTTTTTGCGTATAACGCGCTGGTCAGGAAAAAGAATCTCGTGGCGGAGGGCTGGAGCGGCATCGATGTGCAACTGCGCCGCCGGGCCGATCTCATTCCCAATCTGGTCGAGACGGTGAAAGGCTATGCCTCGCATGAAGACAAGCTGTTTCGCGATATCGCTGAATTGCGCGCCAAGAGCATCTCCGGCGGCACCGTCACCGAGCAGTCGCAAGTGAGCCAGGCGATGTCCGGCATGCTGGGCCGCCTCTTCGCCATCGCGGAAGCCTATCCCGAGCTCAAAGCGGATGCCAATTTCCGCGATCTCCAGGACAAGCTCGCAGGTATCGAAGAGGAGATCCAGCTGTCGCGGCGCTACTACAACGGGGCCGTCCGCAACTTCAACACCATGATCGAATCCTTCCCGACCAACATCATTTCGAGCTTCTTCCAATTCGCCAAGGCCGAGTTCTTCGAGATCGGCGATCAGGCGGCGCGCCAGGTTCCGAAGGTGGAATTCAACAAGGCGTCATAGCTTATGCGCGCGCTGCTGTTTTCTTTGGTGCTGCTGCTCGCGGCCTCTGGCGAGGTCGCGGCCGCAGAACGCATCACCTCGTTTCTGAGCGAGGTCACGATCGGCGCCGATTCAGCCTTGACCGTGAAGGAGACGATCGCCGTCGTCTCCGAGGGCGACGAGATCAGGCGTGGCATCCAGCGCGATTTCCCGACCAAGTACAAGGACGACAAGGGCCTTGACTATGTCGTGGGCTTCGAAGTGCTCAAGGTGAAGCGCGACGGACATGACGAACCCTACACGGTCATGTCGATCATCAACGGCAAGCGTATCCGCGTCGGCAGCGCCGATGTCTTTCTCGACGATGGACCACATGTCTATGAGATCACCTATCGGACAACGCGCCAGCTTGGCTATTTCGCCGACTATGATGAACTCTATTGGAATGTCACCGGCAATTCCTGGACCTTCCCCATAGAGAAGGCAGAAACCGTCATTCAGTTGCCGCCCGGCGCCACGATCCGCCAGCATGCGGAATATACCGGTCCTCAGGGTTCAAGCGGCAGCGATGCCGAAGTCATCCAGGCAACTGGCGATCGCTACCAGGCGCGCACCACGCGCACATTCAACCCCAACGAAGGTTTCACTGTCGCGGTGGGATGGCCGAAAGGCTTCGTGACGCCGCCGAGCGAGATCGAGAAGACCGAGCAGGCCATCAGGGACAATCTCGGCTTCTTCGCCATTGTGGGCGGCGTGGCGGTTTCGTTGCTTTATTATCTCTTCGCCTGGTTCCGCGTCGGGCGCGATCCACCCAAGGGGACGATCATTCCACTCTTCGTGCCGCCGACAGGGCTCGGTCCCGGCGGCATGCGCTATGTGTGGAAAGAGAAATTCGACGACAAGTCGGCAATACCTTCTCGATCGAGCGCAAGGAGGATGCAGGCCAGCCATTGACCCCAGCCGAGGCGGAGCTCTATCGGGCGATGCCGCGCGGCATGACGCGGCTTGAGCAGGCAAATCATGCGAAGGTTCGCGCGATGAAGAGCGCGCTCGAGGACACGCTCGAAAAGGAGCATGAGGGCGTCGCCTTCCTTCGCAACCTCAAATGGTTCTGGGGCGGGGTGGCGATTTCCTTCCTCGTCCTATTCTTCGGTGTACTGTTGCTGCCCAGCGATGATGCCGCCACCGGCATTCTTCTTTCGCTCTGGAGCGGTGGCTGGTGGGCCATCCTGCTGGTCATCAGCTGGGCAATGGTTAAAGGCTTTTTCTCGGCGCGAGGTTTTTTTGCGAAGATCGGCTCGGTCTTTTCTCTGTTCTTTCTTTTGCCCTTCTTTGTGGTCGGCGGTCTTCCCTCGGCCGCCACCTTCTTCGGTGAAAGTTCGCCCGGACTCTATGCCTTTGCCAGCGCGGCGGTTTTTCTCGTCGTCATGGCGTTTGTTTTTCACTGGCTGCTGCGCGCTCCGACACTTTCGGGCCGCAAGCTTCTCGATCAGATCGAAGGCTTCCGCATGTATATGAAGACAGCGGAAGAGGAGCGTCTCAAGGTGCTCAATCCACCGGAGAAGACGCCGGAACTGTTCGAACGCTATCTGCCTTACGCTCTGGCGCTCGATTGCGAGAATGAATGGAACGCGAAATTTGCCGCTGTGCTCGCCGCCGCGGCCGCCGCGGGCGTCGCCACATCGCCCGCCTGGTATACCGGCACCAACTGGAATCCCGGCGATACGGGGAGTTTCACCGACAGCATCGGCTCGAGCCTCAGCAGCGCCACCTCATCGGCATCCGTGCCGCCGGGCAGCAGCTCGAGCTCTGGTGGCGGTTTCTCGGGCGGCGGTGGCTCATCAGGCGGCGGTGGCGGTGGTGGCGGCGGCTCGGGCTGGTAGATCAATCGGGACGCAAGACGATGAACATAGTCGCGCATGAGGATCAGCCGCGCGAGGCGTGGCGAACGGGTGTCGAAACCCGGATGCATATCGCGGCCAGCAATGGGGCGGAGCAGCTTTGCATATTCGAGCAATGGATAGCGCCTGGGACTGGTGCTCCCCCGCACACGCATCCGGTCGAGGAAGTGCTGACCGTTGTCGCCGGCAAGGCCGACATGTGGATCGATGAAGACCATGCCGTGTTGACCAGCGGACAGTCTGTCATTGTTCCGGCGCACCGCAGGCACGGATTCAGGAATATTGGTTCCGATGTGCTTCATATGCATGCCGTGCTGGCATCATCCAGCTTCGAGGCGTTGCCCGATGGAGCCAGTGAGCCGGTGAGGCGATGGGGCCTCCTTACAGAGCCTTAATGTCTCGGCCATCTCCCCGTAAGGCCTGAGGGGCGACAACCGTATCACGCGGGTGTCGCCGGCCTTCATGACGGGTCACCGCACTTGTGACCAAGCAATCATCGAGGAGTCGAGACATGAGTGTTCGTATGATCACGCCGGTGCTCCTGCTAGCGGCTACCGTCGTTTTGGGCGTCGGCCCGGCCAATGCCGCCAGCAATGCCACCATGACCACCTGTTTCGAGAAATATCAGTCGGAAAAGGATGCAGGCACCCTTCCGCAAGGTACAATCTGGACGAAATTCTACAGCGACTGCGCCGCGCGCATGAAGAAGGGGAAAGCGGCTGCCACGACGGCATCGGGCAAGAAGACCAAGAAAGCCGCTGTCGCGAAATCACCGGCGGTCGAGGATACGCCTGGCTATGTGCCGCCGGAACCGACAGCCAATGACAGGACGGCGGCGGTGTTGGCCAAGGATGCCTCAGGCAAGCCGTTGAGTGCCTCGCAGATCGCCTTCCGCAAGCGCATCAAGGAATGCGGCGCCGAGTGGCGCGAGGACAAGGCCAAGGGCAAATTGCCGGCTGGCGAAAAGTGGCCGCAATTCTGGAGCGCCTGCAATACCCGCCTCAAAAATCTGGGGTGAGCATGGCGCGAGATTGTGCTAAGGTTGCCTTGCACGGACGAGCACGTGGCGAAGAGCGGTGTTCGAGGATGTAATCGCCGTCACGCAGCCTATTAGTCGTTTCCTCATTGTGCCGTCCGTGCGCCGCTCCCTTCTTCCGTCTTCCCGGCGCAAGCCGGGACCCATTAAATTCTTTCAATACGAGCAGCGCTTCCCGTTTTCACTTATTCAATGGGTCCCGGCTTGCGCCGGGATGACGGGAATTGATTACGGACAGCGCGCCGGAGAATCTATCCGATATAGCTCTCAAGCTCAGGCAGATCGCGACGCTTGAGCAATTGCTGCGTCGGCTCGAAGGCGAGGATGCGGCCATTGCTGACAAAGGCTGTCCTTGTCGCAGCATAGGAAGCATCGTCGGGATGATGCGACACCAGCATGACGGTATAATCCTTCTCCGTCTGCAGGTCCTTGACGAGATCGAGCATCTCGCGCCTGAGCGCCGGTCCCAATGCGGCAAAGGGCTCATCGAGAAGGAGTATAGGTTCATCGCGCAGCAATGCCCTGGCGATCGCCACGCGCTGGCGTTCGCCGCCCGAGACTTCGCCGGGCTTGCGGCGCGCCAGGGCCTTGAGGCCGGTGCGCGCCAATGCTTCATCAACAGACTGCTTCTCACTTGTCGTGAGTTTGAGCGACGGCGAGATGCCGAGCGCCACATTCGTCCACAAATCGAGATGGGCGAAGGTGTTGTTGTCCTGGAACACCATCGTCACCGGGCGCTGCGACGGCGAGGCTCTCGTCACGTCCTTGCCGTCGAGGAGGATGCGGCCGGATTGGACCCTGTCGAAGCCGGCGATGATCGAAAGGAGTGTCGATTTGCCCGAACCCGAAGGGCCGATGACGGCGACGAATTCGCCGCGCGCGACCTCGAAGTTGAAATCGGCGGTGAAATCATCATAGCGGAAATCGATGTGATCGAGCACGATCATGCTCTCGCACCCCCTCTGTCGAGAAGCGTGATGATGGCCATCGAGAAGAGCGCCAGGATGAGAGCCGAGCCCGCCGCGGCATCGATGCGATAGCTCCCCATTTGCGCATAGATGAGCGCCGGCAGCGTCACCAGATTTTGCGATCCGAACAGCGTGATCGCGGTGAGATCGCCGAGCGAGAGGACGAAGGCCATGGCAGCCGAAAGGCCGAGCGGGCGGCGCAGCACCGGCAGGTCGATGAGGACGAGGCGTCGGAAGCCCCGGATGCCGAGGCTGGCGCACAGCCTGTCATGCTGCGCCATCGCCTGCTGCACCGAAGGGGCGAGTGTGCCAAGCACGAAAGGCAGCGCCATCAGCGCATTCATGGCGATGACGAGGAAGGGGGCCGCCGAAAGGGCAAGGCCGGCACGGTTCGCCGCGATGAACCAGCCGGTTGCCAATACCGCCGGCGGCACGATGAGGGTGAGGAGGGCGGAGAGATTGAGGAGGGAGCGCCACCTTGGGCTTGCGGCTCTCGCGCTCGCCTGGGCGAGCGGCCAGGCGAGCGCCAGGCTCAGGGCTGAGGCAGGCAGGGCAATGAGGAGACTGGTAAGGGTTGCGCTAAAAAGGGCGGGCCAGGTGAAAGGGGCGAACAAACCCGAAAGGATGATCGCCAGCAGGGGAATGCCGACAAAGGCGCCGGCCAGGACGATGATGAGGGTGAAGCCAAGCGCGGCGCCGGCCGAGAGCGTCTCGTAGCGCTGCTGGGTGCGCCTGAGCGACGGCCAGTTCTGCATTGCGCCCGCATATTGCCCGGCGAGCAGCACGAAAAGCCCGCACAGCATGAGTTGCAGGAGCGCCAGCACCGTCGCGCGCACTGGATCATAGTCGAAGCGCAGCGCCTGATAGATGCCGACTTCCAGCGTTGTGGCAGACGGGCCCCCGCCCAGCGTCAGGACGACGGCGAAGCTCGCGGCACAGAGGAGGAAGATCAGGCTCGCTATGCCAGGGAGGCTTCCCCTCATCTGCGGCCATTCGATCAGGTGGAAGCGAGCTCTTTGGGTGAAATCGAGCTGTGCCGCGAGCCGCCAGCTTTCCGGCGCAATGCCGTCGAGCTGTTGCAGCAGGAGCCGCGTGGCGAGCGGCAGGTTGAAAAACACATGGGCGAGGAGGATGCCGGCCAGGCCATAGACATTGAGCGGATTGCCGATGAGCGTCGAGAGCCAGCCGGTGCGGCCATAGACCGTGACGATGCCGAGAATGACCACGATGGCAGGGAGCGCCAGAGGCAGCGCGAAGAGCCGGAGCAGCAGGCTGCGCCCCCAAAAATCGACCCGCGCGAAAGCGAGCGCCACCGGAATGGCGAGCATGAGCGAGATCAGTGTGGAGAGCCCGGCCTGCAGCAGCGTGAACCACAGGATGCGCAGCACATAGGCATCGACGATATGGCCGGTGATCAAACCCTCATCGATGCCGATCGCGGCCACCGGCGCCAAGCCCACAATGACAGCCAACAGAATGGCCGCCAGCGCAGGGCTGGCGGCCAGCAATGTCAAGCGGGAAGCAGCCGTCATTTGCTCATGGCATTG
>VAZZ01000093.1:12178-19224 GCA_005884715.1 Alphaproteobacteria bacterium
CAGGAAGGTCTTGTCGGGCTTGACCAGCGTGTCGAAGGTCGAAGGCAAGGGTGCGGTGGTCTTGCCGGCGGGGAACATCCAGTTGTTTTCGGGGATCGCATCCTGGAAGCCCGGACCCTCCATGAAGGCGAGGAATTTCTGCGCCAATTGCTTTTCCGGCGAGTTCGCGATGAGCCCTGCGACTTCGACCTGCAGATAATGGCCTTCGGAAAATTTCATCGCCTGATAGCGTTCGGTCTTCTCGGCGATGATATGATAGGCGGGCGATGTCGTATAGGAGAGCACCATCGGCGCCTCGCCCTTGGTGAAGAGCCCGTAGGCTTCAGACCAGCCCGGTGTCGTGGTGAGGATGCGGGGCTTGAGCTTCGTCCAGGCTTCGGCGGCCTTGTCGCCATAGACTTCCTTGACCCACAGGAGGAAGCCCAGGCCCGGTGTCGAGGTGCGCGGGTCCTCGAGGATGATCTTTTCGCCGGAGGCACTTTCGACGAGATCCTTGAGGCTCTTATAGGCCTTGGCTTGAGGCATCTTCTCGGTGTCATAGACCACCGCGAAATGCGCATAGTCATAGGGAAGGAAAGTATCGTCGGTCCAGGCGATGGGAAGCGTGAGCTTGGAAGCATCCTGGCCATGCGGGCCGAACAGGCCGGTCGCTTTCGCTTCCGCCGTGAGGTTGGTATCGAGGCCCAGGACCACATCCGCCTGGGTGCCGGTGCCTTCGAGCTTGAGGCGGTTGAGCATGGCGACGCCGTCGGTCACCGCCACCCAATTGAGCGTGCAGCTACAGTCTTTCTCAAAGGCTTCCTTGACCTTGGGGCCGGGGCCCCATTCGGAGACGAAGCTTTCATAAGTATAGACGGTCAGCGTTTGCCCCGCCGAGGCTGCACTCGACAAAGCGCAAAAGGCCAACAGGGTGAAAAGAAGCTTTTTCAAATTACTCACAATCCCTCCGCCGGCATGATCCGGATCAGGTTCAGCGGGTTGGCCTTTATGGCCTCTCAGCTCTTTCGAGCACCCCGTTGAGAGCGATGGGGACCTTAGGCATTGAGGGATGCACTGGCAAGCGGCTTCTGATATCTCTTGGGGATGACCCGTTTCGTTGTGCTTCTCGGCGGAGATCTGACGGCGACAAGGCGCCTCAAGTCCCAGATACAAAAGGCGCGCATCATCGCGGCTGATGGCGGCATGGCGCATGCGCGCACACTTGGCCTGTCGCCCGAATTATGGGTTGGTGATTTTGATTCGACCTCGGACGAGCTTGCCGAGCGCCACAAGGATGTCGCCCGCCACGCCTTCCCGGTCGAGAAGGATAAGACCGACGGCGAGATCGCGGTGGATGAGGCGACACGACTGGGGGCGCGCGAGATCGTCATGGTGGGCGGGCTCGGCGGGCAGGCCGACCACGCTTTGGCCCATCTGGGCCTGATCCTGAAATTGGGACGCAGGCGCGTTTCCGCCTTCATCACCAGCGGCCATGAGGAGGCCTATCCGATCCTCAACGGCACGCATCATTTCGACGTGCCGCGCGGCAGCCGCTTCAGCGTCATTCCTTTCACCGACCTGGCTGGCCTCGATCTCGATGGTGTGCGCTGGCCGCTGACCAACCGCTCAGTTCCCTTAGGCTCGAGCCTCACCGTGTCGAATGTCGCGACCGGTCCCGTAACCGTGCGGTTGAGCCAGGGCTATGCGGTGGCGCTCGCCTATCCCGAGAGTGCGGCGTGACCAAGCTCAAGCTGACGGAAATGGGCCGCCATGGCGAGGCCGTCAGCGAGGCGGGCGGCCGTCCCGTCTATGTGCCCTATGCCTTGCCTGGCGAAGTGATCGAGGCGGAGCTGTCGGGATCGCATGCGAGCCTGCGCCAGATTCTCATCCCCAGCCCGGAGCGCATCGATCCCTTCTGTCCGCATTTCGGTCAATGCGGTGGCTGCCAGATCCAGCATTGGCAGGCCGAAGCCTATCGCCAATGGAAGCGCGATCTGCTGATGACGGCGCTCAGGAACCAGGGCGTCGAAGCGGAAGTCGAACCGCTGATCGATGCGCAGGGCGAGGGCCGTAGGCGCGCCACCTTTCGCGTAGCGACATCGGCGGATGGCGTGATCGCCGGCTTCAATGCGGCCCGCAGCCATGCGATCCATCCCCTGGATAACTGTCCCATTCTCGTTCCGGCGCTGAAATCCGCACCTGACATCGCGCGCCACGTCGGTGGCGTCATCGGCGCCTGCGATGTCGCTTTCACGGCGAGCGAGACCGGTATCGACGTCGATGTCGCAACGGCACGCAAACCGACAGCGGCTCTTGCGGCAATCGTCCATAGTGAAAATCTGGCGCGGCTCTCGCTCAACCATGAGCCATTGGCGACGCGCATTGCGCCCGAAATCACCATTGGCAAGGCGCGTCTGCGCCTGCCGGCGGGCGCTTTCCTGCAGGCGACAAAAGCGGGTGAGGAGACGCTGGCATCACTCGTCGTTGAGAATATGGGAAAAGCCAAGCGCGTGGCCGATCTCTTCTGTGGTGTCGGCGTCTTCGCGCTCCGTCTCGCCGCCTCGTCGCAGGTCTTCGCCGCTGACAGTGATAAGGCCTCGATTGCCGCGCTCGCCGAAGCCGTCCGCAATGCGCGCAGCCTCAAGCCAATCGAGGCCAAGGTCCGCGATCTCTTTCGTGAGCCTTTGATGGCGCGCGAGTTGAAAGACTTAGATGCGGTCGTCTTCGATCCGCCGCGCGCCGGGGCCGAGGCGCAAGCGCGCCAGCTGGCGAAATCGACGGTGAAAACGGTCATTGCCGTTTCATGCGACCCGGCGAGCTTCGCCCGCGATGCGCGGCTATTGATCGAAGGCGGCTATCGCCTGATGCGCGCGACACCGGTCGATCAATTCGCCTTCACCGCTCATGTCGAGACGGTGGCACTCTTCAAGCGTTGACTGGCATATGCCCGTTTTTCGTCAGCCCGGCGAAAGCCGGGATCAATTGCATAACTGCAACTCGGGAAGCGCTGCTCGTTGGAAGGGATTTAATGGGTCCCGGCTTGCGCCGGGATGACGATTGAGAACGAGAGAGACTTAGTCCTTGGCGCGCTCGCGCCATTCGACAGCATCGCCGGCTTGAATGAGGAGGCGGCCGTCTGGTTCTTGATGACGGGTTCCGTCTCGACGATCTCGAGCGTTACGCGCTGCGGCAGTTCGATGGTGATCGGTATGCCGTTGAACAGCGCGATCATGCATTCCATGTTTTCCTGAAGATAGGCGGCGCTGTCGCCGATGAGATCGGCGGGCAGATGTATCTGCTCGAAATTGTCCGGATTCATGAACACATATTCATTGCCGTCCTGATAGAGATAGTTGAACGGGAGCGTCTCGACGAAGGCCCGTTCCATCTGGTCGGTCGTCTTGTAGCGCACCACGGTTTTGACGCCATCCGAGATGCGGCGCATGTCGATGGAGGTGGTTGGAGTTCCCTTGCCTGGATGGAAGCTTTCGGCTTTCAGCACGACATAGAGCTTGCCATCCTCGTGTTCGATGACATTGCCTTTACGCACGGCGCTTGCGATGATCTTGGACACGAAAACTCTCTATAAATAATGCTTTTGATGAATTGGGTTGGGCGGGTATTAGCAGCCGCGATGCCAGAAGCCAAGCCCTGCCGGAGTTCCCTCATTTGACCCTCGATCCGCCCTGGTGGCGCGCCGATATCCATGCCGACCGAAGGTCCTTCCTGATGGCCCGCAGCCGAATTATGGCGGCCATTCGCGACTGGTTCGCCGGGCAGAATTTCATCGAGGTCGATTGCGGGGCGCTGCAGGTCTCGCCCGGCAATGAGACGCATCTGCATGCCTTCGCAACCTCCGTGATCAATCCGGATGGGTCGCAGGAAACCCGGTATCTCCATACCTCACCCGAATTCGCTTGCAAGAAGCTCCTGGCGGCGGGCGAGAAGCGCATCTTCAGCATGGTCCATTGCTTCCGCAACCGCGAGCGCACCCCGCTGCACGCGCCCGAATTCACCATGCTCGAATGGTATCGTGCTGGCGAACCCTATGAGCGGATCATCGCCGATACGCTCGAGTTGCTCAGGATCGCTGCGCGAGCAACCGGAAACCCGCTTGTCTGGCGCGGCCAAGTGTCGGATCCGCTGGCCGAGCCCGATCGATTGAGCGTGGCCGAAGCCTTCTCGCGCTATGCGGCGATCGACCTGCTGGCGACGTTGATGCCCGGCGGTGCCGATCGTGAAGCGCTTGCTGCCCAGGCCAAGGCGCAAGGTATTGTCTTTGCCGCCGATGATTCCTGGTCCGATATCTTCAGCCGCATCCTGGTCGAACGGGTCGAACCCCATCTCGGGCAGGGCCGTCCGACCATCCTCTTCGAATATCCGGCCGTCGAGGCCGCATTGGCACGGATGAGCCCGCGCGATCCGCGCATCGCTGAACGCTTCGAGCTCTATGCCTCGGGTATCGAGCTCGCCAATGGGTTCGGCGAGCTGACCGATCCGATCGAGCAGCGCCGCCGCTTCGAGGCTGACATGGCGCTGAAGCAGAAGATCTATGGTGAGCGCTATCCGATCGACGAGACGTTCCTTGAAGCACTCGATCATATGCCCGAGGCGTCGGGCGTGGCGCTTGGCCTCGATCGTCTGATCATGCTGGCGACCGGCGCCACTCGCATCGATCAGGTGATCTGGACGCCTTTCAGGTAGGGAGGTCCCGATGAAGCGCATCATCTCTGTGCTGTTTCTTGTCCTGACGGTATGCAGTGGCGGATTCGCCGCTGAACCGAGTGACCTCTATCGCGGGCGCACCATAGTCACCGGCATAAAAGATGAAACCCGCATTCCCGCCGCGCCCATCTGTTTTCTCGACGTGCTGGCCAAGGTGTCGGGCGATGCGCGATTGCTCGACGATCCGCGCGCTCGGGAAGTTGCCGCCGCGGCCACACTGCACGCCACCGAATACAGCTATCGTGACCGTTACGCTCTCCGACAGATCCATGATGAGCAGGGTACCCGAGACCGGCCCTATTACCTGACTGTGACTTTCGATCCACAAAGGGTCGATGCCGCTCTCAAGACCCTGGGCCGCAAGCCCTGGACGACAAATCGTCCGAATCTTGCCCTGTTCCTTGTCGTCAACAACAACGCCAACACCTATGTCCTGTCGGGTGACGGCACTTTTGGCCGGGATCAGCGGGAATCGCTCGCCGCGGCGTCGTGGCAGGTCGGCATGCCGGTCGCGCTGCCGAGCGAGGCCGATCTGGCCAAGGCGGGAATCACCGCAAGCAATCTCACCGCCATGCAGCCGGAAAAGCTCGGTCCGCTGGCGAAGGCGATGGGCGCCGATCGCGTGCTCACCGGCAGCCTCGTCTGGAACAAGGAGGCGCTGGGATGGGCGGCGGAGTGGCGGCTCCACGATGCGAAGGAAGCCGATGACTGGAAGATCAAGGACGTCAATTTCGATGATGCGTTCAGGAACGCCCTGCGCGGCAGTGCCCAGATCCTGTCGGGCAATGGCGAGCCGGAGTAATCCCACCCGCAATATTTCGTCATCCCGGCGAAAGCCCATAGGCGCTAAAATAGGGAGACCATGCATTGATATTTTCGTCGTCTTGGTGGACCTGCCTGATCGACTTTGCCATCTTGTCGACGATCTCGGCCAATTCGCTTTCGGATGCATTATAAGGTGGGGCCAGGATCACGCAGTCACCGGCGATGCCATCGACATTGCCGCCAACGGGATAACAAATGAGTCCGTTTTCAAGGGCTTGCTGGCGTATGCGCAGGTAAAGCTTGAGCTCGGCCGGAAACGGCTGCTTGGTCTTGCGGTCGCGCACCAGTTCGAGCGCCTGGAAGAAGCCGCGGCCGCGGATATCACCCACCGCTTCGATATCGGCCGTGGCGTCGGCCATCATTTTCACGAGCTTCGGGCCCCAGATCATGACCCTCTCGACCAGCTTCTCTCGCGCGACGATCTTCTGGACGGCGACACCCGCCGCACAGCAGGCGGTGTGGCCGGTGAAAGTATGCCCGGTGAGCGGCCCGCCATGGACGGGTGCAAAGGCCTCCGCGAGCTTTGTCGAATAGACGGCGGCGCCGAGCGGCAGATAGCCCGCCGCCAGCCCCTTGGCGATCGACATGATATCGGGCTCGACGCCATCATGGGCGAGCGCCCGCCAAGGACCGCAGCGTCCAGATCCGCACATCACCTCATCGGCGATCAGCAATATGCCATGCCGGTCGCAGATTTCGCGCACGCGCTTGGCATAGCCCCGAGGGGCAGGGACGCAGCCACCCGCCGCACCGACGACCGGCTCGAAGATGAAGGCGGCGACATTCTTAGGCCCGACCCTCAGGATCTCGTCTTCGAGCTCCCTGGCGCAGGCTTCGCCTGTGGTTTCCGCCGTCGCACCCGCGGGCGGGCGATAGATATTAGCGGGCGAGATATGTGAGGCGGGAACAAGAGCGCCTTCGAAAGCGGCACGCCGTTCGAGGAAGCCCGACACCGAAAGGGCGCCGATCGTATTGCCGTGCCATGAGCGCTCGCGCGCGATGAAGCGCCGCCGGCTCATCTCGCCACGCGCCGCGTGATATTGCAAAGCTAGCTTCAGGCACGATTCGACCGCTTCGGATCCGCCGGTGACGAACACCATGTGCTTGAGGCTGCCGCCGCAATTGCGCGCCACGATCTCGGTCAACTCTTCCAGAGCATCGGTCGTGAAATTGTAGCGATAGCCATGCGCGATGCGCGACAGCTGGTCGGCGATGGCGGCATTGACCTCTTCATTGCCGTGGCCGATGCAGTAGACCGCAGGCCCGCTCGATCCGTCGATATACTGCTTGCCCTCGGCATCATGGATATAGCTGCCCTTGGCCCATTTGGCCTTGGGCAGGTTGGCCCCGGCCGTAGTGATGCTGGCGGGAAGCGGCTGTTTGGTCATGCGCGGAAAATCCATGATCTGGCGTGATGGCTGAGACTAAGCTACTAGCAGAGCCCTCACGGTCAGGGCAAATCATGATCACTGTCTTCGACGACATACAACGTCTGCACAATCCACCGAGCTTCATCG
>VAZZ01000551.1 GCA_005884715.1 Alphaproteobacteria bacterium
TATCGGTTACTTCCATACCGGCGATTCCCATCGCGGCTATATGGGATCGGGAACGATCGACCTCACAAGCGTGTTCCGCGCATTGGTCAATTCCGGCTATCAGGGACCCATCACTTTCGAATCCTTCTCGTCACGCGTCGTTGGTCAGCCGCTCGAAGGCATATTGGGCATCTGGCGGAACCTGTGGGAGGACGGCCATGACCTCGCATCACACGCACTGATGTATACGAAGGCGCAGCTCAAGGCGGCATATGAGGCGAAGAAACAGGCGAGCGAGCGCAGCCGCCTGCTGTGACGGAGATTAATACTCAGAGCCCTGTTCGTCTTCCCGGCGAAAGTGACGGACGTGAATCGTAGCGACAGTGCCCCATAGTCCGTCTTCCCGGCGAAAGTCGGGACCCCCTGAACAGAATCAACCGGGCGGCGCTGCTCGCATGGAAAGAATTTAATGGGTCCCGGCTTTCGCCGGGATGACGGACCGAGAGAGAGTGCGTAAGCTTCGGTAGCTGCATTCGTCACTGACTCATGCTTTTGCGACCGCGGCCTATCCCTCCGTCCTCGCCACGCCGGCATTGATGGTGCTTGACAGGAGGATCACCGGCACGATGCCGGCAATCATGATGAGGAGCGCGGCAACGGAAGCATCCTCGACCGCGGCGCGGGAAGCCCGCTCATAGACATAGGTCGACAGCGAATTGTAGTTGAAAGGGCGCAACAGGATGGTCGCCGATAGTTCCTTGATGCCGTCGATGAATACGAGAAGGCCGGCAGTCAGGAAGGCAGGCTTGAGGATGGGGATCAGCACCTGGAACAGCGTCTCGCGCGCGTTGCGCCCCAGCGTGCGCGCCGCCATGTCGATATGGATCGGCACCTTGTGGAAGCCGGCCTCGACCGCGCCTTCGGCCATGGCGAGGAAGCGCACGCTCATCGCATAGATGATGCACAGAGCCGAGCCCGTGAGCAGCAGGCCGGTCCTGATGCCGAAGACGGTTCCCATCCAGTGATCGAGGAGATTGTCGAAGCGGGCGAGCGGGATGAGGATGCCGAGCGCCAGCACGGTGCCGGGAATGGCATAGCCCAGCGCGGCGAACCGGTTGAGCAGGAGCATGTTGCGGCTCCTCGTCACCCGCACCGTATAAGTGAGGAGGAAGGCGAGGCATACGGTGATCATCGCCGCCGCCCCGGCGACCAGCACGCTGGTGAGGATCGCTTCCTGCAATATGGGATCGAAAAGCTGGTCGAGGCGCTTCAGCGCATAGGAGCCCAGCACATAGGCGGGCAGGCCGAAGCCGGCGATGATCGGCAGGAGGCAGACGATGAAGGCAAGTGCCGCGCCGGCAGCGCTGAGACGCGCCGGCCCGCTGTGCTCCGCCATCGACGTGCTGCGGGCAAGATGGAAGCGCTGCTTGCGCCGCGCCCAGCGCTCGGCCAGGATGACGCCGAGCACAATGATGAGCATGATGCAGGCGATCTGCGCCGCTCCTGAAAGACTGCCTTGATTGAGCCAGGTCGTATAGACGGTAGAGGTCAGCGTCTTTACCCCAAGGAACTCGACGGCGCCGATATCGTTGAGCGTCTCCATCAGAGCCAGCGTCACGCCGATGATGATGGCGGGCCTGGCCATCGGCAACAGCACCAGGAAGAAGGCCCTGAGCGGCGAGGCGCCCAGCGTGCGCGCCACATCCGTCGCATTGCGCCCCTGCATCAGGAAGGCTGCGCGGGTCGTGAGATAGACATAAGGATAGAGCACGAAGGAGAAGATCATGACCGCACCCCACAGAGAGCGCACATCGGGAAACCAGTAGTCGCGCGCCGTATGGAAGCCGAAGAGCGTGCGGATCAGGGTCTGGGGCGGACCGGTGAAGGTGAAGAATTCGCCATAGGCATAGGCCGCGAGATAGGTCGGCACGGCGAGCGGCAGCACCAGCGCCCAGGTGAGCACGCGCCGTCCGGGGAAATCATAATAGGCGGTGAGCCAGGCGGGGATGATGCCCATGCTGGCGGTGAGAAGCGTGACACCCGCCATCACCCAGGCGGTGGTCTTGAGCGCGACGGGGAGCACATTGCGCGCAAGATGCGCCCAGTCGGCACCGCTGCCCGACAGCGACAGGGCGATGAGTGCCAGGAGGGGGACGAGAACCGCGACGCCACCCAGGAGCGCCCCGCCCGTGAGGAGGCGATGCTCCTCGAAGGAGGATATGGGGCGTCGGCGCCCCTTACTGAGTGCCGCAGCCTTCATTTCGGCTCCTGGTTTCCCCCTCTCCCGCCCTGCGGGAGAGGGTGGCCGAAGGCCGGGTGAGGGTGTGGCTCAGATGCTGATGAAT
>VAZZ01000555.1 GCA_005884715.1 Alphaproteobacteria bacterium
GAAAAATCAGCGGTATTTCTTCACCAGATCATAAATTCCGCCGGCGGCGGCCTGTGCGGCAAAGAGCGCATTGTCGCCCCAGCTGCCTTCGAGCGAGCCCTGGGGCACGTCATTGGCCTGCTTGACCGTTCCGAGCGTCTTGCCGTCCGGCGTCTTGACCGTCCAGGCAAGTGCTACATTCTGGCTCTTGCCCCGCGCCGGGCCGACTTTCACCCGGCCGGAAATGGTGAGCGTATCATCGCGCGGCTTGATCAGCACCGGCCAACCAGCCTCCTCGAGTATCTGGCGCATGGCCTTGGTGAGATCGTCATTGCCGCTTCCGGGAGCTCCGCTCACCGGCAGGACAACGACCGCGGTGATCTGCTTGCGTCCAGCGGCATCGGGTTTAGTTGCGGCCGCGACCGGATGCTCGTTGATCGGCTCGGCCGCAGCGGCAAGCGCTGTATCATTGCTGCGCGCCGCGGGCGAAGCCTCGGCCATCGCGGTCGGCGGGGGCTTCATCGGCCCGTTCAGGGTTTCGTAGTCGATGTCCTTGTCGGCGTCGGGACCGGCGCGGGCGTAGGTCTCAAGCGGTGGTGGCAGGCCGCCGACCTGGGTCGCGTAGCCGAGCTGTGAAAGGCGGCTGGAAAGGCTTTCGGCAGTGTAAGCGGCGACACGCTGCAGCACTGCGGGGGTGACCTGAAGCCAGGGATCGCCGGCCGGTGTTCCGGGTGCGACTTCCTCCGCTGAAATCGTGTGAAGGACGGTTCCCACAGGATCGGTCAGAGTCCAGGTGTAGCCCAGCCGCACGGCGGCGACATCGGGGATGATGCGGAAATTGCCGCTGAGTGACAAGGTAGTGTTGTCGAGCTTGCCGTCCACGATGGCCATGTCGCGCTTGCCCGCCGATACGGCCAGCGCGTCCTTCAACTGCGGCAGCTTGGACGCAGGCAGGCCAGTCACTTCAACCAGGTCGATGGGCGGCACGGTCTTGCCGCTGGGGCCTGGCGTTCCGCCGCCCGATTTGGCGAAAGGCAGCGAGCCGCCGCCGCTGCAGGCCGAAAGCAGCACGAGACACAGAGCCAGAAGCGCAAAGCCTGCGGCTTGGCGAGGCGATCGAAGAATTATGGCGCGCCCATCGACCATGAGATTAGGGCAGGATCATCCGCATGAGAAAAATTTGACAACGGTTCCTAGCACGCCAGATGACGCGAGTCCCGTCGTCGAAATGAGGAATCATGACGATCATATCGGCTTCAAGACAATAGCCGAAATCTGGCGGCCATAGTCCTTTTCATTGCGATGTGTGGCGCGGCGGTAACTGTAGAAACGGGTTTCATCGGAATAGGTGCACAGCCCCAGATCCACCACGCGGCCCACACCCTGCGCCGTCATGCGCCGCTTGAGATAGCCCGGCAAATCGAACATGTGATGGCGCGGGCGAGTGGAGAGGGTGAAGAAGTCCGCATTGCCGGGATCCTGGGCCAGGAAGGGGTCGATGAATTCGGGCCCGACTTCATATGCGGGCTGCGAGATCGTCGGCCCGATGATCGCGGTGATCCGCTCGCGGCGCGCCCCTCTTTCCTCCATCACCTTGATAGTGGCATCGCTCACTCCGCCTATAGCGCCCTTCCAGCCGGCATGGGCAACGCCGATGACGCCCGCTTCTTCGTCGGCAAAGAGTACGGGCGCGCAATCGGCCGTGAGAACCGAGATCGCGAGGCCGGGCCTGGTCGTGACAATTGCATCGCCCTTGGGCGGCGTCAGCGCATCCCACGGCGTGTCGGCAATAATGACATCGGGACTGTGCCATTGCCATACCGTCAGCATGTAGCTGCCCGTCACCCCGAGGCATTTACCTGCTGCGGCGCGGTTCTTTGCTACTATCGCTTTATCATCGCCAGAGCCGAAGCCACAATTGAGCGAGGCGAACAGACCCGAGGAATGGCCACCCTGACGGGTGAAGAAGCCGTGGCGAAGCGAAGTTGCGGATTTGAGCTCAGGGGCTTTGATCATCAGGAACCAAAGGGATAGGGTGGGGCAAGTCCGGGCGACAGTGCAACCATGACCTTGAATAGGTTACCCATTTGATTTTCCCCGGCAAGCCGTTCCGTGGCGCGAGCAATAATCTTGCGCCCGGGCGGGTTGGCCGCCCGGGCGAGATTGGCAGCACGCGCCTCTAGGCCCATGGCGAGAAGATAGTGCCGCTGGGTAATCGGTCCGCGGATCGCGGCCCCGCCCTGGGTGAAGGCGCGGCCCAGGCTTTCGAAATCAACATGCGAGGTCAGATCGGCCTCGCCGGGGCGATCGAGGATGCTGCAGAATTTATGGCGGCGGACCGCTTGCAGCGTATCGCCAAGGCCTGAGGCCAAGTGGCCATAGTCGATGATGAGGGCAACTCCGGGCGAGCGCGCAAGACGCGCGCCGAGTGTGCTGGCGATATCCTCACGTATTGGCCCCGCTTCAAGGATGGCGCCCTCGGCGGCGGCGGGGCGTGCCAGGGGAAAGGCGCTCAAGCCAATAACCAGGTGGTCGCCGGCGCTCAAGCCAATGCGGCGCTCCATCCATTGTCCATCGTGGAATTCATACTGGTCGATCGGCAGCGCATCGAAGAATTCATTGGCGATGATGATCGAAGGACCTTCCGGAACACTGTCGATTTTCTCGTGCCAGTTGACGGCACTGCCAAGTCTCTCGGCCTGAAGCTTGCGCAGGGCGGGGCTCGTTTCGACGAGATGGATCCGGGCGCCTTCGCGAAAGCCGGGCATGACCCTGGCCGCGCGCAGCATGTCGCTCATCAATGTCCCGCGTCCGGGGCCTAGTTCGATAAACAGGAATTCGCCCGGCGAGCCCAGCGCCTGAAAGGCCGCGGCGCACCAGATGCCGATAAGCTCGCCGAAGATCTGCGAGATTTCGGGCGCGGTGATGAAATCACCGTCTGGCCCGAAAGGATCGCGCGACATGTAATAACCGTGAATCGGGTGGCCAAGGCAGAGCGCAATATAGCGATCGATCGGCATCGGACCATC
>VAZZ01000556.1 GCA_005884715.1 Alphaproteobacteria bacterium
GCAGTTCCGCTTCGACCGCTCTGACATCATCAATCGCGACCGGTTCCGGCGCGCTTGGCTCGATGCTGTCCGGTTCGGATGCCGGAATGGGCTCGGCGATGATCTCGGGTGCTGGAAGCGGTTCCGGTACGATCGGCTCGGCAATGACTTCAGCTTCAGGTGCCGGAAGCCGACCTGGTCGTGGTGCCGCCTTAGGCGCCGGTTTGGCGCGAAGTTCTGACTCGTTTTTTACTTCGGTGCGCTTCGGCTCCGGCTTCTTGGGTTCCGGCCTCGTGGGTTCGGGCTCTTTGACTTCCGATTTATTCCGCTCCGACTTTTTCGGCTCTGGCTTCTTTGGTTCGAGCTTCTTCGGTACGGGCTTCTTCAGTTCGGGTTTCTTGAGTTCGGCCTTCTTTGGTGCAGGCTTCGCAGGCTCCGGCTTTTTTGGCTCAGGCTTCTTCGCTTCGAGTTTCCTGGGCTCGACTTTCCTGGGCTCAGGCTTGTGTGGCTCGGGTTTCTTCTGCTCCGGCTTCTCGTGTTCGACTTTCTGGGGCTCGGACTTCTTCGGTTCGATCCGTGCCTCTGGCTCAGGTTCCGGCTTTTTCTGAGCCGGCTTCACCCTGACGGGAGCTGGTTGCGCTTCGAAGGGAGCCTCGGTCTCGACAGCAACCGATGGTGGCTCGGCTGCGTGCTCTACTATAGTAGGCCCGATCTCGACCGGCTCTTGTGGCGGAGATTCATCTGCGGGGGCCGGCTCCCGTTCTGGTTCACGCGGAGCAGCGGGCTCTGGTTGCGGCACAGCCTCGACTTCAGGGGAAGGTAGTGCCGCTTCGTCCTTGCGCCCGGAGATCCGGTTGAAGAGTTTCTTGAAGAAGCCCGTCATGCGGCGAGGCTCGCCTCGAGGTGATCAGCACCGCGGCCCGTCACCTTGGCGCGGATAATGGCGCCGGCACTCATGCGCTGTGCAAATTTCACCGAGGCGAAATGCTCCGTGCGTCCCATGGTCTCGGTCTCGATCAGGATGGAACGCAAGGCGCCGATCTCGTGCTTGAGGAACGTATCGAGACGCTCCTTGCCCTTTTCGCGCAAGGCCCGGGCGCGCGCCTGGATAATGGGTTTCGGCAATTGCGGCATGCGCGCAGCCGGTGTACCGGGCCTGGCTGAGAAGGGGAAGACATGCAGGAAAGTCAGGCCGCATTCCTCGACGATCTTCAGCGAGTTCTCGAACATCGTTTCGGTCTCGGTCGGGAAGCCGGCGATGATGTCAGCGCCGAAGACGATGTCGGGGCGCAGTCGGCGCACCTCTTCGCAGAAGGCAATCGAATGATCGCGCAAATGACGGCGCTTCATGCGCTTCAGGATCATGTCGTCGCCCGCCTGCAGCGACAGATGGAGATGCGGCATCAGCCGGTCCTCCTCGGCGATAGCGCGCATGAGATCATCATCGGCCTCGATCGAATCGATCGACGACAGGCGCAGACGCTTGAGCTCCGGCACCGCCTTCAGGATGCGGCGGACCAGATTGCCAAGACGTGGGCGGCCCGGCAGGTCGGCAACCCAGGAAGTGATGTCGACGCCCGACAGCACGATCTCGGAATAGCCATTGGCGACAAGACGCCGGATCTGCTCCACCGCTTCGCCGGCCGCGACCGAGCGCGAATTGCCGCGCCCGAAAGGAATGATGCAGAAGGTGCAGCGGTGATCGCAGCCATTCTGGATCTGCACGAAGGCGCGGGTGCGCTCGGAGAAGCCGTCGATCATATGGAGGGCCGTCTCGCGCACCGACATGATGTCGTTCACCTTGACCCGCTCTTCGGCGCCGACGCCGAAATCGGGGAAGCGGTAATTGCTGGCGTCGAGTTTCTCCTGATTGCCGAGGACGAGATCGACCTCCGGCATTTCGGCGAACATCTCAGGCGTGGTCTGCGCCGCGCAGCCGGTGACGATGATGCGGGCCTCAGGATTTTCCTTGCGCGCCCGCCTGATCGCCTGACGCGCCTGGCGGGTCGCTTCTGCCGTCACCGCGCAAGTATTGAAGATGACCGCATTTTCGAGACCGGCCTTCGCAGCCTCGTGGCGCATGACTTCCGATTCATAGGCATTGAGGCGGCAGCCAAAGGTGATGATGTCGGGCTTCGACATGTCACACCGCGAGATGCGCGGGCAGGAACCCATCGAATTCATAAGCGATCGGGCCGGTCATCAGGATGTGATCATCCTGCTCACGCCATTCGATCACAAGATCGCCGCCCGGCAGCGTCACGGTCGCCTTGCGGTAAGTGAGCTTGATGCGCGCCGCTGCCGCGAGTGCTGCGCAGGCGCCGGTGCCGCAGGCGCGCGTCAGGCCGGCACCGCGCTCCCAGACCTTCAGTGTAATGTGATTCTTGGCATCGACGCGGGCAAGCGAGATATTGGCGCGTTCCGGGAACAGCGGATGATGCTCGAGCATCGGTCCCGCTTTGGCGAGATCGACGACATCGAGATCCTTGACCCAGAAAATGCAATGCGGGTTGCCGACATTGACGACCGAAGGCGAATGGATCAGCGGAGCATCGATAGGCCCGAGCTGCAATTCGATATGGCGCGTATCGGGGAACGGCTCGGACAAGGGGATATCCTGCCAGCCGAAACGGGGGGCGCCCATATCGACGGTCACCAGACCGTTGCCGCCCTTCTCGCAGGTGAGAAAGCCGCCCTTGGTATCTATGGTCGCGACGGGCTGGCGCTTTTCGGTGAACAGTATGTCGGCGATGCAGCGGGAGGCGTTGCCGCAGGATTCGACCTCGAAGCCCTCATTGTTCCAGATCCGCATGCGGACATCGGCCTTGGCCGAGGGCTCGATGACGATCAGCTGGTCACAGCCGACCCCGGTTTTCCGGTCGGCAATGGCGCGGGCCATTTCCTGGCTGATGGACAAAGGACGTGCGCGAGCGTCGAGCACGACAAAGTCGTTGCCGAGCCCGTTCATCTTGCGGAATTCCATGGGTGTTAGCCCGTTCATTGCCGGGATTATATGGTGAAAGCCGAGGAAAAGGCCAGCCTTTTGCTACCCTTCAGGCAAAGTTTCTGCCATAGAGCCGCCACGAAGCGGCCATATCCGATAGCCTCATGACTGCAAATACCACGGATGGTCTCTACCCTCCCAAGAAGCGGGACGACGGCCAGCAGAAATTCGCCACCGAGGGCATAGCGCCGCTGGACCGGCCCAGCGCCGTTACCCGGTTTTTCATGGG
>VAZZ01000554.1 GCA_005884715.1 Alphaproteobacteria bacterium
CGGTCCAATTGATCGTCTGCGATGTGAGTTTCATCTCGCTCAAACTGGCTTTGCCTGCAGCACTCGATCTCGCAGAAACGGGCGCCAGGCTCATTGCTCTCATCAAGCCGCAATTTGAGGCCGGCCGCGAGGCGGTGAGCCGGGACGGCATCGTCAGGAGCGAGACACTGCGACAACAGATTTGCGACGATATCGCGTCTTGGCTTAGGGCCCGGGAATGGAATGTGATAGGCTTGGTGCCGTCGCCGCTCAAAGGCGGCAGCGGCAACAGGGAGTTCCTGATCGCGGCGGAGAAATCAGCATGACGCCTTTCGAGAATCTCGAATATGCCGGCCGGCAGGGTGCCCGCGTCGCCTGGTATATGGGTCATTATTTCGCTTCCCGCCGCTTTCGCGCGGCAAAGCCGGCGCAGGAGCGTAAGACAGGCGGCAAGGGTCCTGGCCGCAAATTTATCTTCGAGCAAATGGGCGAACTTTTCGCCCGCGATCTCGCCAATGTCGCCAAGGGCTATTATCCAATGCCGCGCGATCGTGACGGAACGCTGCGCGACATCATCGCCACTAGCCGGCGCTACTTCGCCGATCTGCCGCTAGCCGCAGAAAGAAAGGCACAAGGCCAGGGTGCGGAAGTCTATTCGCCCGAGCTTGCGGAGAAGTTCCCCGCTTATTTCCTGCAGAATTTTCACTTCCAGACCGGCGGCTATCTGACCGAGGAATCGGCCAAGCTCTATGACATGCAGGTCGAGGTGCTGTTCTCCGGCACCGCAAACGCGATGCGCCGCCAGTGCCTCGTGCCCATTGCCGAATTTCTGCGCAACAAGGACCAGCGCCACTTGGCGCTCCTCGATGTCGCCTGCGGGACCGGCCGCTTTGCGCGTCTAGCAAAGCAAGCCTTTCCACGCCTCGCCATCACCGGCTGCGATCTGTCGGAGGCCTATCTCGACGAAGCCCGCGATCACCTAAGACCCTACAAGGCAGAGTTCAAGGCCGGACAGGCCGAGGCCCTGCCCTTTGCCGATGCCTCCTTCGCCATCGTCACCTCGATCTTTCTCTTCCACGAAGTGCCGCCGATGGTCCGCCGCTCAATTGCCAGGGAGTTCGCCCGCGTGCTGAAGCCGGGCGGCCTCCTCGTCTTCATGGATTCACTGCAGCCCGGCGACATGCCGGAAGTTGACGCGATGCTTGAAGCCTTTCCGACGAATTTTCATGAGCCCTATTATCCCTCCTATCTGCGCGAGGATCTGAAGGCGATCTTCAGTGAAGCGGGATTTGAGGACGTCGCCGCGGAACCGGTCTTCCTGTCGAAACGGGTGACGGCGAAGAAGCCGCAAGCGCCTTACCTCGCGGTATCCGAAAAAGGAGGCGCGGGATGATCCCGCGCCTCATCTCTGCCTGCAAATCGTGTTCAGCGCTTTGAGCTGAGATAGCTCCAGGCCGCCGGGAAGGCGATCGCCGCCAGCGCCGCCTTCAAGAGATCGCCCCACAGGAAGGGGTAGAGGCCGAGTTCCAGTACCTTGTCATAGCCTGTGAATTTGGCGAGCCAGAGCAGCCCCGGAACATAAAGCACTGCGGCGCCGAGCATCATCACGCCGAACATGCTGAGCACGCGGCGATCAAAGCCTCTTTCGGCGAACCAACCGACGAGAGCGGCAGCGACGATGAAGCCGATAAGATAGCCGCCGGTTGGTCCCATGAGCACATGAGGGCCGGCAGTGAAGCCGGCGAAAACCGGAAGGCCAAGGGTGCCTTCAAAAACATAAAGGGCCAATGTCGCTGCGCCCAGCCGCATGCCGAAAGCCGCACCGACGGTGAGAACGGCGAAGGTCTGGAGCGTCACCGGCACCAGCGGCAGCTCGATGGTGACTTGGGCGCAAATGGCGACGAAAAGACTGCCCAACAGAGCCACAAGAGCCTGCTTCTTCCACGAACCCGATACCTGCCAGACCCGGCTTGCCAGCGTTGCTGTCGATGTGGTCATCTGTTCCCTCTTTATGTAAATCCCATGAAACTCGGCCCGGAATATAAAGCGGGCGCGTTTCCCTCACAACCTGATCTTTGGGCCTTATGGTTTCCTTGAATTTCGACCGCAATTTCGACATTGAGCCCGGTGTTGCGAAGACACTTTCGCCACTCATCCGTCGCGTGCTGGCGGACAATCCTGGGCCCTTCACCTTCAAGGGCACGGCGAGTTTCATCATAGGGCATGGCGAGGTCGCGATCATCGATCCGGGGCCCGATAATGATGCGCATTTCGCCGCCTTGCTCGCCGCCGTCCAAGGCGAGAACGTCCGTCAGATATTGTTAACGCACAGTCATCTCGATCATTCGCCCCTGGCGCGGCGCCTCCAGAAGGCGACGGGAGCTGCGATTGCAGGCCATGAACTCGTCAGCGGCCAGAGCAGGCAGAATGCGGATGGACTGAGACTCGATGCCAGTATCGATACCGATTTCGACCCCGATATCAAACTGCGTCATGGCGAGAAGATTGCCGGCCCCGGCTGGACGCTTGAAGGCGTATTCACGCCGGGCCATATGTCGAACCATATGAGCTACGCGCTCGCGGAAGAGCAGGCTCTGTTCTGCGGCGACCATGTGATGGCCTGGGCGACAAGCGTCATCGCGCCGCCTGATGGAAATATGGGCCAGTATCTGGCCTCGCTGCGCCTGCTGCTCGAGCGCGATGATGTCATCTACCATCCGGCGCATGGCCCCGCGCGGGACGATCCCAAGACACTGGTGCGCGCCTATCTCGTTCATCGGAAAATGCGCGAAGAGGCTATTATTACAAGGCTGAAAGCGGGTGATCGCAGCATCGAGGACATCGTCAAAGC
>VAZZ01000557.1 GCA_005884715.1 Alphaproteobacteria bacterium
CGGTCATGACCACATTGATCATGTGATATTTGGGATGAATGTCTTTCTTCATGGCGTAAACTCTCTTGGGGCAGCGCTTCGGCGCCCGGAAACTACGAAAATTGGGGTTTCGGGCGGCGTCTATACAGGAGGGGGAGGGCCTTAGCAAGTGCGGCGGCTTGGCCCCTTCATGGACGTGAGGACGTAGTTTAACTGGAGTGCGATGGCCCGTTCAACCGAAGATGCGGCCGGTCCGGTCCGGCCGGCCGCTAACAGCCTGAAGCCGCTCCGGCGCTTCCTGCCGCTGCTCATGGCCTATCGCCTGCCGATCGTGCTGGCGATCCTCGCTCTCATCGTCGCTGCCCTTGCGACGCTCAGCGTGCCGCTGGCGGTGCGCCGCGTCATCGACCATGGCTTTTCATCAGGCGGCGGCACGTTCATCAACCAGTATTTCGCGGTGATGCTGGCGGTCGTCTCCGTGCTGGCCGTGGCTTCCGCCGCGCGTTTCTATCTCACCACCTGGCTCGGCGAGCGCATCGTCGCCGACACGCGCGACCTCCTGTTCAAGCATCTGCTCGATCTGAGCCCGGCCTTTTTCGAAGCGAACCGGTCGGGCGAGATCGTATCAAGGCTCACTGCCGACACGACCCAGATCAAATCCGCCTTCTCGACTTCGGCATCGATCGCCCTGCGCAATCTGGTGATGCTCATTGGCGCCGCCGTCATGATGGTGGTGACCAGTCCCAGGCTCTCAGGGCTCGTGCTTCTTGCGATCCCGCTGATCGTGCTGCCGCTGATCTTTTTCGGCCGCAAGGTGCGCCAGCTATCGCGCAGCGCCCAGGACACGCTCGCCCATTCCGCCGCCTATGCGCAGGAGCGCCTGCTGGCGGTGACGGCGGTCCAGTCCTTTGTCCAGGAACATACCGCGATCAATGCATTCAAGGATGCGACCTCCATTGCCTTCGATGCTTCGGCGAAACGCACCCGGGCGCGCGCTTTCCTCACCGGCGCCATCATCTTCCTGTCCTTGGGCTCGGTGACGGCGGTCCTGTGGTATGGCGCGCGCGAAGTTATCTCGGGCACCATGACGGCGGGTTCGCTCAGCCAGTTCGTTCTCTATGCTGTGCTGGCAGCGAGCGCCCTGGGCGAGCTGTCGCAAGTCTGGGGCGAGATCCAGCTCGCAGCGGGTGCGGCCGAACGAATCGCCGAGTTGCTCGATGAGAAGCCGGTCATCGCTGCTCCCTTGTCGCCCGTCCCCCTGCCCTCGCCGGCCTTGGGCGAGATCACCTTCGACAAGGTCAGCTTCCATTATCCGACACGGCCTGAGGGGCCCGCGCTCGAAGCGGTGGACTTCACCGTGGCGCCGGGCGAAACAATCGCCTTGGTAGGCCCCTCTGGCGCCGGCAAATCCACCGTCTTCGCCCTTCTGCAGCGTTTCTACGATCCGCAGACGGGCCGCATCCTCATCGACGGCGTCGATGTGCGGTCGGCCGATCCGCGCCAGGTCAGATCGCGCATCGCCGTCGTGCCGCAGGATACGGTCATCTTCTCCGGCAGCGTTCTCGACAATATCCGCTTCGGCCGGCCCGAAGCATCGCTCTCCGAAATCAAGGCGGCGGCGCGCACCGCTCATGTCGAGGAATTCGCTGAGGCCCTGCCTAAAGGCTATGACACGGAAGTCGGCGAACGCGGCATCACGCTTTCTGGTGGCCAGCGCCAGCGCATCGCCATTGGCCGGGCGATCCTGCGCGATGCGCCGATCCTGCTCCTCGATGAGGCGACGAGCGCGCTCGATGCGGAAAGCGAGGCCTTGATCCAGCAGGCGCTGGCCGAGCTCACGCAGAATCGCACCACTTTGGTCATTGCCCACCGACTGGCGACTGTCAGGAGTGCCGGACGCATCCTCGTCCTCGATGAGGGAAGGTTGGTGGCGCAGGGCAAGCATGACGCGCTCGCCAAATCCAACCCGCTTTATTCGCGCCTCGCCAAACTCCAGTTCAGCGCTCAGCCGGCGTGAATCCGATCGTCTGAACCTGACAAACGACGATCATGCCCGTATTGACTTTGTCTCATTGCTTGCCAATCGCCGCGCCGCCGCGCAGCACATATTTCTGGATCTTGCCGGTGGCGGTTTTCGGCAGCTCATTCACGAATGAGACCCACTGCGGGGCCTTGAAGTGCGCCAGGTTATCGCGCGCAAACTGTCGCAGCTCGGCCTCGGTGGCGATTGCGCCATCTCGCAGCACGACAAAAGCATGCGGGGCCTCGCCCCACTTCTCGTGCGGCATGCCCACAATCGCAATCTCCTGCACGGCCGGGTGGCGCAGCAGCACGCCCTCGACCTCGACAGATGAGATGTT
>VAZZ01000558.1 GCA_005884715.1 Alphaproteobacteria bacterium
CGATCATTACGGACGCGCAGGTCATGTTCCGCGGCAATGAGGAGAAGTGCAGGCGCAACGGGCGTCCGACCCTGACCTTCGATGTGGCCACCGATCGTCTGCTGTTTACCACCATCCGGTCTCCCGAAAGGCGGGAAATCGAGGCCATGCTGCGCCGCTATTCCGAGTGGTCGCGCGACCTACTGCAAACGATAGTGCCTGAATTCGCGCAAATCTGCGAGCAGAACCGTATCATCTACCGCCCCGTCGAGCGTTCCAGAACGCAGGGCATGCATATCGACACGACCTACCTCTATCCCACGCAGGGCCGCAGCAAGCTGCGCATCTTCTGTAACATCGATCCGAAAGGCCGGCCGCGCGTGTGGGAAATCGGCGAGCGCTTCGAGACCTTCGTGCAACGTTACTTGCCTTCGGTCCGCGTCGAGCGCAACTGGTTCGAGACGGCGATCGACCGCTCCGCCAGTCTCGCCGGCATCGTCAAGGGCCAGCGCACCGGGTTTGATCACGTGCTCGAGAAAATCCGCGAACTGGCGAAGAAAGATCGCGACTTTCAGAAAACGTCGCCGCGCCGCATTGTCAGTTTTCCGCCCGGCTCTGCTTGGGTGGCGCTGACCGATATCGTCTTGCACGGCGGCGTCAGCGGGCAGCACGCCCTCGATCAGGTTTTCTTCTTGCCTCCGAAGGTTATGCACGATCCCGCGCGCTCGGCGCTCGGAATTCTCGAACGCCTATCGGGACACAGCCTGGCTTAGCTCAGAAAGCGTCCGACCATGCTTTCCCAACAGCAACCACCCGCGGGCGACCGGCCAACGGTCGCAGCGCCCAGGGTAATCGACTTATGGAAGGCGGTATTTCGCGGCGATCTTGGTCAAGTCTATCTGGCGAGCACCAATCCCCGGGTGCGTTCCTGAATTGTCCGCCGCCGCATATGTTGTGGATCATGCGGCGGCGCGCCGAGACGAATGCCAGCTTCATCCATCGGGCCTATTGCCGGGCCCTGTGGCGCGAACGCGGCTTTCTGGCGCGCCTGCATCTCCTGGTCTGGTATCTGGCCTGGCCGCCGGTCTTCGCCTTCACCAGCATTTGGCTCACCGTCCTCAATGGCCGGGCCATTCAGCGGCGCACCGGCAAGTCCGTCGCCAGGCAAATGATGGAACAGCTCATCGTCGCCTGGCGGTTCGGCTGTCTTCCCCCGTCCTACTACATGTTCGAGCTTTTCGATGACAGGCTGCTAGCGCGCGCGGGCGACTACCTGCACCGCTTCGAGATCAAGGGCGGCATCTACCGGCTGATGAAACCAGAAGTGATACCCAATCTCGGCAAGAAGAACCAATTCGCCGAACGGTGCAAGGCCAATAATCTGCCGGTCCCCGAGGTTCATCTCATCCATCGGATCGGCAACCCTATCACAGCCTCGCAACTGCCGTCCGGTGATCTCTTCATCAAGCCTCTGCGCGGGGAGGGCGGCACTGGTGCGGAAGCATGGCTGCGCGAGGCGGACGGCGGGTATCGATCGCTGGTTGACGGCGAATATCTGAGCCAGGCTGATCTTGTCGAGCGAATCAGGACAAGCGATCAGGACATCATCATCCAGACCCGTCTGCTCAATCACGAAGCCATCCGCGATCTGAGCAACGGCGCCCTCATGACGGTACGCCTCATTACCCTTCTCGACGAAAAGGGCACCTACGAGGCGACGCATGCCGGTTTGCGCATGGCCATCGGCGCCAATCGGCTCGTCGACAATTCCCATGCCGGCGGCATCATCGCCGCCGTCGATATGAAATCGGGAAGACTGGGACAGGCAACCGACATCGGACTGCGTCCCGATATCGGGTGGTGTACGCATCATCCAGATACCGGCGCTGTGATCGAAGGCCGCATCCTGCCATTGTGGCCGGAGACGATCGCCCTGGCGTGCCGGGCGCATGCAACATTCGCGCCGCGCGTGATCGTGGGATGGGACATCGCCATCACACCGAACGGACCGCTGCTGATCGAGGGTAATGGCGCGCCCGGCATCGATCTCCTGCAGCGTGCCCCTCGCGAGCCGATAGGCAATTCGCGCCTGGGCGAGATCATGGCCTTCCATCTGCACAACAATCCCGCAGTGCAGGCGCTGATCGGCGACGATCCGGCATAAACCATTTTGATGGACTGGCGAGGACAGTTTCGCCACCAGTCGCAAGATCGCCGCCTTCCGAAAATCCCGATGCAACAATCGCGCGACCTGAGCGTTGCTTCAGGATTACCTCGTTCCAGGAGATCAGGCCATGCAGGTACAGCAGATCATGCAAACGGCGATCAGGTTCGCCGACCCCAATATGACCATAGGTGATGCGGCGCGAAGCATGCGTGCAGACAATATCGGCGCATTGCCGGTGAGCGAGAACGGCCGCCTCGTCGGAATAGTGACTGATCGCGACATCGTCATCCGCGCGGTCGCCGAAGAGCGCTCCCCCGGCGATACAAGCGTTCGCGAGGTAATGTCGAAAGGTGTGTGCTACTGCTTCGAGGACGATAATGTTGACAAAGCTGCCGGGGTAATGGCGGAGCATCAGGTTCGCCGCCTTCCGGTGATCAACCGCGAGAAGCAGCTTGTCGGCTTCATCACCCTTGCCGATCTCGGGCGCTCGGAAGAACATGCGGCGCAAG
>VAZZ01000559.1 GCA_005884715.1 Alphaproteobacteria bacterium
GAATTCCATCTTCACTATAGGCCATGGCGCAAGCGCTGGTATCGCCACGTTGATAGTCGCGGAGGAATTTATCGGACAGAGCGGCCAGCTGTTCTTCGAACGTCATTTTCACTGCTCTCCTTTCTTCAACTCCAGCTCGACGGGCCGGCATGGTCTTCATCCCGGGAACGGCGCCGACCCGTGGGCACGCCTTAGAAAGCCTCATCAGTGACGGACATTTTAATCAAAAGCTAACTGTGTTTTTAGGATCTCGGAAACCTTCCCGGCCGCCTTACGTTCGAAGGCAATGGATCGGCCCCTGACAAGCGACGAGCTCCGGATTGCGGCTAGGCAGGCAATCACCCTCGCCTTGGCGATGAGGGATGACGCCGCGCGCGATGACTTGCTCATGAGGGCGCGACGCCTCTTGGAAGAGGCGGAGAGAGGGTTCGAAGAAAGCAAGATGCCGGCATGGCGTTCAGAGCATTAGGCCAGGTAGCACCCCTACCTATCGGAGGTATGGCATGCTCGGCGCGATAGTTCAAAGGCGAGTCAACCGCGCCGATTTTGAAACTGTACCACTACCCGCGCCCCACTATTTTAGCGTTAGCGCTAACCCGCTCAGATCGGCGTTCACCATCAGCCCGATTTGCCGGCCGGAGAGCTCCAGAACGGCACCATTCTGGTTGGTGAGCACGATCGCGCGGACACCGCGGCCGAGCGCAAGCCCCGCGCCGGCGGCGGCATAGACGCCCTCAACGTCTGACGCGCGTCGGATGTTGCGCACCCGACCGTGTAGTATCGTCTTCGAACCGCCGAACACCAGGCCGTAGTCTATGCCGCCGACCCCAACCCGATAACTGCGGCCGCGGAAGGCGAGCCTGCCGCCACCGCCTGAACCTCCGATGATCCAGCCGCCCTTATAGACCGTAAGCGTAATTCTGCCGCTATCGGCGTTTGCGCTGTGGAGACCGACGCCAAGCATTGCGATCACCGCGACCAAAGCGCCTAGGAGCCGGA
>VAZZ01000560.1 GCA_005884715.1 Alphaproteobacteria bacterium
AGGAGCCTTGACGGCCGCGACCTTGAGGCCACCACGCAGCTTGTTGACGACGAGGGTGGCGAGAGCTTCGCCTTCGACGTCTTCTGCGATGATCAGCAGCGGACGGCCGGTCTGCACAACGGCTTCGAGAACCGGAAGCATAGCCTGGAGGCCCGACAGCTTCTTCTCGTGCAGGAGGACGTAGACGTCCTCGAGCTCGGCAATCATCTTGTCGGCATTGGTGATGAAGTAGGGGGAGAGGTAGCCGCGGTCGAACTGCATGCCCTCGACGACGTCGAGTTCGGTGTCGAGCGACTTGGCTTCTTCAACCGTGATGACGCCTTCATTGCCGACCTTCTGCATGGCCTTGGCGATCATCTCGCCAATGTCCTTCTCGCCATTGGCGGAGATGGTGCCAACCTGGCTGACTTCTTCGGAGCCCTTGACCTTCTTCGAGCGCTTCTTGATGTCCTCGATGGCGGTGCGCACAGCGAGATCGACGCCGCGCTTCAGATCCATCGGGTTCATGCCGGCGGCAACCGCCTTCGCACCTTCGCGCACGATCGACTGAGCGAGCACGCAGGCCGTGGTGGTGCCGTCGCCCGCGACGTCATTCGTCTTAGAGGCGACTTCGCGCAGCATCTGGGCGCCCATATTCTCGAACTTGTCTTCGAGTTCGATTTCCTTAGCGACCGTCACACCGTCCTTGGTGGTGCGCGGCGCGCCGAACGACTTGTCGATCACGACATTACGGCCCTTGGGGCCTAAAGTGACTTTGACCGCATTGGCGAGAATGTCGACGCCGCGCAGCATTCGCTCGCGGGCTTCGCCACCGAAGCGGACTTCTTTCGCTGCCATGTTGTTCTTCCTTTGACTTTAAATTGTTGAGCTAAAGACCGGATAGAATCAGGCCGCCTTCTTCGAGGCCGACGACTTGCCCTCGAGAACGCCCATGATGTCCGACTCTTTCATGATCAGATATTCGGTACCGTCGATCTTGACTTCGGTGCCCGACCACTTGCCGAACAGCACGATATCGCCGGCCTTGACGTCGATCGGGATCAGCTTGCCCGCTTCATCGCGGCCGCCGGGGCCGACGGCGATGATTTCGCCCTGCATGGGCTTTTCCTGGGCGGTATCCGGTATGATGATGCCACCCTTGGTCTTGGTGTCTTCCTCAACTCGGCGCACAACCACGCGGTCGTGCAGAGGACGGAACTTCATGCGATGTCTCCTTCAGTTGGTCGCATTGTTCTGGGACTGCCGGAGCCCGGGGTGAAGGCGAGGCCTGCCAACCCCGTTTCCGGCGCCTGCTAGCACTCATCAATCGGGAGTGCCAACAGTTGCCGAGTGAGATAGGATAAGAGGCCCGGACCGTCAAGGGGAAGCCATGGAATTAATTGGAAAAGCCGAGTAGGCTACGTTTCGATGGAGCGAAATGGATGACAGGTCCAGGCCGCTCTGATAGAATATTATTCTTATTACTTCCGCCGGTTCTACGACAATGGTCCCATTCCATTGCGTTAACTTGGCTTCCCGCTTGTGAAACCGGACCTTGCGAGTCATCGTGGCCGCGGAGGAACCCCAAATTGGTCCCGACTGTCGGCATCATCGCCAATCCAGTCTCGGCGCGCGATATCCGTCGCGTGATCGCCAATGCGACCAGCCTCCAGATCACCGATCGCGCCAATATTGTTTTGAGGGTCTTGGCCTGCCTGAAGGCCTGCGGCGTCGGCCAGGTGGTCATGATGCCGGAAAACGGCGGCATCAGGCAACATGTGCGCCGCGGCGTCGAGCGCTCGCGCAATCTGGGCGAGCATGAGTTTCCGGAACTCTGCTATCTCGACATGACAGTCTCGGGTACGGTCGATGATACGGTCAGGGCCGCCGATCTCATGCGCCAGCGCAATGTCGATGCCATTGTGGTGCTGGGCGGTGACGGCACCCATCGAGCCGTCGTGTCACGGTCGGGCGATGTCCCGATCGCCGGCATCTCGACTGGAACCAACAACGCCTTTCCCGAGCATCGCGAGCCCACCATCACCGGCCTTGCCGTCGGCCTTGCAGTGACAAAGCAAGTGCCGGCCTTGGTTGCCTTCGCTCCCAACAAGAAGCTCATCGTCCGCATCAACGACAACGCCGCCGAGATAGCACTGGTCGATGTGGCGCTGGTCACCGATCGCGTGGTTGGGGCGCGGGCGCTGTGGAAACCGGAGACCTTCCGCGAGCTGTTCGTCACCTTCGCCGATCCCGAAGTGATCGGCATGTCGGCCATTGCCGGATTGCTGGAGCCGGTGAAGCGCTCAGAGCCCGGCGGCCTGCATGTCCTCCTGGCGCCGGTCGAGGAGGCGCTGCTGACGCTCAACGCGCCGATCGCGCCTGGCTATATGCGGCCCATCGGCGTCGCCGGCTGGCAAAGGCTCGTTGCCGGCAAGTCATATGGTCCGCAAATCGCCGCTGGCTCGGTGGCGCTCGATGGCGAGCGTGAGCTATCCTTTTCCGAGCGCGACCGGGTTAAGATTGCGCTCGAGGAAGACGCCTTTCGCACTGTCAATGTCGCCGCCGTCATGGATTATGCAGCGCGTCACGGGCTCATGCGGCAGGCCGGACTGATCAAGAAGAAACGCCAGGTTTCGTGATGGGAGGTTAGAGAGGATGAGCAAGAATCCATTTCCGCTCGACAAGCAGGGCCTGCTCGCGGCCTATCGGACGATGCGGCGGATCCGCGAATTCGAAGAGCGGGTCCACAATGAATTCGCCAAGGGCGACATACCGGGCTTCGTGCATCTCTATGCCGGCGAAGAAGCCTCCGGCACCGGCATCATGATGCATCTCAGCCAAGGGCGTCAATGTGAAGGAGATGATGGGCGAGATCTATGGCAAGGCCATGGGGTCTTGCCGCGGCAAAGGCGGTTCCATGCATATCGCCGATCTATCCAAGGGGATGATGGGGGCCAACGGCATTCTGGGTGCCGGCGCGCCGCTCGCCTGCGGCGCAGCCCTTGCCGCGAAATTCCGCGGCGATGGCGGTGTCGGCATCAGCTTCGTCGGCGACGGCGCATCCAATCAGGGCATGTTCCTCGAAAGCCTCAATCTCGCCGCGGTCTGGAATCTGCCGGCGATTTTCGTCGTCGAGAACAATGGCTATGCCGAATCCACCTCGCGCGATTATGCGGTGGCGGTCGATTCCTATGTCGACCGGGCGGCCGGTTTCGGATTGCCCGGTGTCACCGTCGATGGCACCGATTTCTTCGCCGTCTATGAGGCGGCAGGCGAGATCATCAAACGGGCGCGCGAAGGCGGCGGCCCGGCCCTGCTCGAATGCAAGATGATCCGCTTCTTCGGCCATTTCGAGGGCGATCAGCAGACCTATCGCGGCAAGGGCGAGGTCGAACAGATCCGCGCCAGTCGCGACTGCATCAAGCTGTTTGTGGAGAAAGTGCTGGATGCGGGCATCATCAAGAGGCCCGAGCTCGACGCCATCGACAAGGAGGCGCTGGCCGAGATCGAGGCAGCGGTAGTGGCGGCCAAAGCCGCCCCGCTGCCTTCGGCAAAGGACCTCATGACTGATGTTTATGTGACTTACTGAGAGGGGATTGGGAAATGGCTCGCAAGATCAGCATAAGGCAAGCCCTGAACGAAGCGCTCGATCAGGAGATGGCGCGCGATCCGACGGTATTCGTGATGGGTGAGGATATCGTCGGCGGCATGGGCGGGGATGGCGACAAGGACGCCTGGGGCGGTGTTCTCGGCGTTACCAAGGGACTTTATGCGAAATATGGCGACCGGCTGCTCGATACGCCGCTCTCCGAATCCGCCTATATCGGTGCCGCGGTTGGAGCTGCCGCCTGCGGCATGCGTCCGGTGGCCGAATTGATGTTCATCGACTTCCTGGGGGTGTGCTTCGATGAGATATTCAACCACGCCGCCAAGTTCAAATACATGTTCGGCGGCAAGGCTGAGCCGCCGGTCGTCATCCGCACCATGATCGGCGGCGGTTTCCGGGCCGCGGCACAACATTCACAAGTCCTGACGCCGCTCTTCACCCACATACCGGGCCTCAAGGTAGTGGTGCCGTCCAATGCCTATGATGCCAAGGGCCTGCTCATCCAGTCGATTCGCGACAATGACCCGGTGATCTTCTGCGAGCACAAGAATCTCTATGGCCATGAAAGCGATGTGCCGCAAGAATCCTATACGATCCCGTTCGGCGAGGCGAATGTGGTGCGCGAAGGCAAGCATGTGACCATCGTGACCTATGGCATGATGGTGCATCGCGCCCTCGATGCCGCCGCGCTGCTCGCCAAGGACAAGGTCGAATGCGAAGTCATCGATTTGCGCACGCTCTCGCCGATCGATTGGGACACGGTGCTCGAAAGCGTCGAGAATACCGGGAGACTCGTTTGCGTCGATGAAGCCCATCCGCGCTGCTCCATCGCCAGCGATGTATCGGCGAAAGTCTCGCAAGAGGCGTTCAAGGCGCTGAAAGCGGGAATCCAGATGGTGACCGCGCCGCACACGCCGGTGCCGTTCTCGCCGGCGCTCGAAGACCTTTATCTGCCGAGTGCCGAGAAGATCGCTTCCGCCGCTCGCAAGACCATGGCGAATTGAGGAGAGGTGATGTCGGAAAAAAGGATCATTCCCATCGTTATGCCGAAATGGGGCCTCTCGATGGAGGAGGGTAAAGTCACCTCGTGGCTGATGAAGGACGGTGACCAGGTCAAGGTCGGCGATCAGATTCTGGAAGTGGAGACCGACAAGATCGCCGGTGCAGTGGAAGCAAGCGTCGCCGGCATTCTGCGCCGGCGCATCGGCCAGGCGGATACGATCTATCCGATCAAGACATTGATCGGCGTCGTCGCCGATGCCGATGTGCCTGACTCCGATATCGATGAATTTGTCAGCTCCTATGTCGTTCCGGCAGCGGAGGAGGGCGAGGACGATACCGGCCCACGCTATGAGTTCATCGACACGGCGGCAGGGCGTCTGCGCTACATCAAGCGCG
>VAZZ01000563.1 GCA_005884715.1 Alphaproteobacteria bacterium
TCCAGGAGCTGACGCGCTATCGCTCGGAATTCTTCGGACGCTTGCGCAAGATCCTCAGCCAGCGTTCCGATATCCTCGTGGTCGGCGACCGTTTCGTCTTCCAGTCGGAAGTAGTGTTCCCCAAGGGCTCGGCCGAAATCCAGCCGGCCGGCCTCGTGGAAATGGACAAACTCGCCACCGCTCTCAAGGAACTCGAAGGCGAGATCCCTGCCGATATCGCCTGGGTGCTGAGGGTCGACGGCCACACCGATACCGATCCGATCCAAACCCTCTTCGAATCGAATTGGGAACTGTCGGCGGCGCGCGCCATCGCGGTCGTCAACGTTCTGATCCAGCAGGGTGTCAACCCCAAGCATCTGGTGGCGGCCGGATTTGGCGAGTATCAGCCGCTCGATCCAGGCGACAGCGAGGACGCCAAGACGCGCAACCGGCGCATTGAGCTCAAGCTGACGGAACGCTGATCGTATCGCAGACGATCTCGTAGTTGCGGGCGAATTCGTCGAATTCGGTAAGCGCGGCCCGGCCTTCCGGTTCGACATGCGCGACTTCGGGGTCCGGCCCTGAGAATTTTCTGATCGTCTCGATCGAGTCCCAGAGAGTCACGGCAAGGAATTCGACCCCCGTATCGGTTTTACGGCGCAAGAGATAAGCGCCCCTATGGCCGGCAATGCGTTCGAGATTTGGCACGACCGCCGTGGTGAAATGGCGGGCATAGTCATCAGCCTTCGCAAGTGTGGCGCTGCCGCGCCATGTACGAGCAATCATGGCTATCTCCTATCTTATCGGTTGAAGGTTCTTGAATTTGCCCCGCAGGCGCTGGAATTGGCTGGCGTCGTGGTAGATCGCCAGTTTGGAAATCTTGGCCACGGATGCAGGGAGAATAAAATAGAGGATAATAGATAGCAGCGGCCCAGAGCGTAGGTTCCTTGGCTTCATCGAGGCCATGCTCAGTTCCGGCAGCCAGGTGATACCCAAGTGAGGCTAAGGCATCCACACAGCTCGCGATTGTCGATTTTTTTCACCGGTGAAAAAATAGATAATCGGTGCTCAAACCGGCAATAAGGGTCAGGTCACATAGCTTAAGGCGTCAGATAACAACGAACTTACAGCGATTAACAGCGATTTACAGCGAATTGCGCAAGAATCGGCGGCGACTGTGCCAATGAAATGCGCAACCGGCATCACTATTGCGCGCTGAGAGATCGCTGCATGCAGGCGCGACTTCCCATGTTCATATTTCCCAAATCGCACGGCTTGGCCGACAATTGCAAGAGGGGCTTCCCAAGAATCCTGCTGCTGCCACAGCGTATGAAACAGAGTACGTTTGGGAACGGAGGGGCCGACATGGAAATCCCATTAACGCCGATGGAATTTGCTCGACGCGCGCGCAGATTGTATGCCGGGCGCGAGGCAGTTGTTGATCGCGGCCTAAGGCTCAGCTATGCGCAGTTCTTTGATCGCTGCGACCGCTGGTCGAACGCCTTGCAGCAGCTGGATATCACGCCCGGCGACCGGGTGGCCTATATCGCGCCGAACACGCACGCTCAGCTCGAATCGTTCTACGCCGTGCCGCAGATCGGCGCGGTGCTGGTGCCGATCAACTACCGGCTGACCGCCGAAGACTTCGCATATATCATCAACCACAGCGGCGCGCGGATCGTTTGCGCGCACAGCGATTACCTCGCTGCAGTGGATGGCATCCGCGCGCAGCTGCCCAAGGTCGAACAGTTCATCGCGCTGGAGGGCAGCCAGGCTGGCTGGCTGAATTATGAGGCGATGCTAGCGGATGCAGCGCCGGATTTCGCGTGGCCCGAGATTGGCGAGAACGACTTGCTCTCGATCAACTACACCAGCGGCACCACCGCGCGCCCCAAGGGCGTGATGATTACCCATCGCAACGCCTACATGAATATTGTCGGCACGCTGGTGCATCATTCAATGACCGCCCATGATCGCTACCTGTGGACACTGCCGATGTTCCACGCCAATGGCTGGACGTTTGTGTGGATTGTGACGGCGGTTGGCGCGAAACATGTGTGCCTGCCCAAGGTCGAGCCGCGGGCAATCTTCGAGCTGATGGATCGCGAGCAGATCAGCATGTTCTGCGCCGCGCCGACCGTGCTGATCGGCATCGCCAACGCACCTGAGGACCTGCGCCGCAATGCGCGCCGGGGTGTGCGCCTGTTCGCCGCCGGCGCGCCGCCGGCGGCCGCCACAATCGAGCGGATCGAGGGCGAGTTCGGCTGGGAGCTTACGCAAGTATATGGGCTGACCGAGACCTCGCCATTTATCACGATCTGCGAGCCGTTGCCTGAGCACAGCCAGC
>VAZZ01000096.1:0-316 GCA_005884715.1 Alphaproteobacteria bacterium
GGCAGCGGGATCGACGAGAACAGCCCGCGCGTATAGGGGTGGCGCATGTGATCGAACACCTGCTTGACATTGCCAGCCTCGACCGCCTGTCCCGAATACATGACGCAGATGCGGTCGCAGGTTTCGAGGATGAGCCCGAGATTATGCGAGATATAGATCATGGACGTCCCGAAACGCTTCGAGATGTCCTTGATCAACTCGACCACGCCGGCCTCGACCGTCACATCAAGCGCCGTGGTGGGCTCATCGAGCAGCAGCAGCTTCGGATTGGACAACAGCGCCATGGCGATGACGACGCGCTGTTGCTGCCCGCCCG
>VAZZ01000096.1:448-9539 GCA_005884715.1 Alphaproteobacteria bacterium
ATCGAGATCTGCGAGCCGCGGATCTTGCGCAGTTCCTCCTCCGACATGCTGCGCATGTCACGGCCCATGAACTTGATCTCACCACCGGTGATGGCGCCGTTCCTGCCCATATATTGCATGATGGCGAGAGCGACGGTGGATTTTCCGCAGCCGGATTCACCAACAATGCCGACCGCTTCGCCGGGCATGACGGTGAGATTGAAGTCATAGACCGCCGGTACCGCACCAGCGCGCGTATAGTAGGAGATCGAGACGTCCTTGCATTCGAGGATCGGTATCTGAGCAGCGTTCATTATGACAATCCTCAGTCACGCAGTGAGATTTCGCGCACGCCGTCGGCCAGCAGATTGAGACCGAGCACCAGAGATGAGATGGCCACGGCCGGCCAAATCATCGCATTGCTTGCCATGGCACCAAAGCCACGAACTTCCGCAATCATCTTGCCCCAGTCGGGGTCGGGCGGCGGCAGGCCGAGGCTCAGGAAGCCGAGCACGGCGATGGCGATGATGACATAGCCGAGACGCAGGCAGGCATCGACGATCAAGGGACCGCGCGCATTGGGCAAAAGCTCGACCAGCATGATGTAGAGCGGACTTTCACCGCGTACTTCGGCGGCGGCGATGTAGTCGCGGGTCTTGAGATCGAGCACCAGGCCACGCACGATGCGGGCGACCTGCGGCGCGGCGCCGAATGTGATGGCAACGATGATAATGACGCCTGAAACGACGGTGCCGCCGAACCCAAGGCTCGCGATATACTGGCCCAGGCGCGAGTTCGGCCCGAAATTCGTGAGGATGACAAGAAAAAGCACCATTGGCGGAAACGATAGAAACACGTTGCCGATGAACGAGATGATTTCATCCCACCAGCCGCCGCGATAGCCGGCCATGACGCCCAGCATCATGCCGACGGCATAGGCGACCACGGTGGCGAGAATCGACCAGAACAGGACGAGACGCGATCCGTGGATGAGGCGCGAGAGGATATCGCGTCCCCTGTCATCCGTGCCTAGCCAGTAGAGGCCGCCATCCGGCGACGGCGAGAACGCCGGCTTCAGGAGATCGGGCGCCGATTGCGCCAGCGGGTCGCGCAGCGGCATGAGGTCGGCGCCAAGCGCCATGGCGATCCAGAACAGCACCAGGACGGCACCGAACATGCCGATATAGGATTCGCGCAACAGCGCCAGCGACTTGAGAAAGCGGATAAATCGATGAGGCCGCCTGGGCATCTCGGTCGCTTGTACGCTCGTTGCGGTCATCGGTCGGATCCTTATGCGAAGCGAATGCGCGGATTGAGATAGGTGTAGCCGACATCGGAAATGAACTGTGACAGCACTGCCACGAATACGGCAACCATGGCGCAGGCCGAGACGACATAGGTATCGCCGAACAGTGCGGCATCATACATGGCCTTGGCGAATCCGTCATAGGCGAAGAACACTTCGGTGACGACGATTCCCGACAGGAGATAGTTCAGCTGGAGGATCATGACGGTAAAAGGTGCGATCAGCGCATTGCGCAAGGCATGTTTGATGACGACCTGCTTGAATGGCAGTCCTTTGAGGACCGCGGTACGCACATATTGCGAGGTCATCACCTCGGCCATGGAGGCTCGGGTCATGCGTGTATAGTAGCCGAAGTTGAAAATCACGAGGACGCTCACCGGCAGGATTAGCTCGATCCAGCTGAAGCCGTTGTTGAAGGAAGAAGAGCCCGGAAGCCAGTCGAGCCAAAAAACAAAAATGGCTACCAGGAACGTGCCCATGGCGAATTCCGGGAAGGAGGTGGTGACGACGGAAATCACCGAGATGATGCGGTCGCGCAGGCCGCCTTCATTGATGCCGGACAGCACACCAAGGATCAGCGATATGACCGCGGTGAGCAGGAAGACGCATAGGCCGAGAATGGCGGTGTTGGCGAGGCGAGGGGCAAGAAATTCAAGGACAGGTCGATTGAACTGCGCCGAAACTTTCCAGTCTCCGGTGAAGAACCCGAAAAGCCAACTGACATAGCGCACCACAAGCGGCCGATTGTAGCCATTGACTTCGAGCCACTGGAGGCGCCCTTCCATTGTCGAGTATTGGCCGAGGACGCGCGCGGCGAGAGCCAGTTTGTCGCCTTCGAACGCGAGAAACAGCAGGATCGAGATCACGATCATGATCAAGATCATCGACGCGAGGCGCCGGCCGGCCAGTATCAGCATCCCTCACCCTGCCTGCTTTTGTTTTTTGTTGGGCGGGATCATAGGATCAATCAAACAGGCTAAGCAAGCATTAGCGACACTCCAGACCCTAAAAGCGAAACGGCCCCGCAGATCGCGAGGCCGTCTCAACGTAAAAACTTCACGTCAAACTTTGAAAGCGTCAGACCGCTTCCTTGAGTTCCTTGGCGGCGCGGAAAGCAACCTTCTTCGATGCCTTGATCTTGATGGCTTCGCCAGTGGCGGGGTTGCGACCCATGCGTGCCGGACGCTTACGGACCTGTAGAATGCCGAGACCCGTCACGCGCACCTTGTTGCCCTTCTTGAGGTGCTTGACGACGAGATCGACAAAAGCGCCGAGGAATTCCGTGGAGGCCTTCTTCGACATCTCATGCTTCTCGGCGAGTTCCGCTGCCACTTTCGACAGGGGAATCGTCACCACCTTCGTCACCACTTTATCATCAGCCATATATTTTCTCCTTGCTTGCTGAATTCAGTAAAGCGAGCCCTAGCGCATGCGTTGATTCGTGAAAACCCTTATTTTTAAGGGTTTTTGCACTGCACGCGCTGAAAAACGCCCATTTGGCGGGTCTAAACCGCTCCCTCCTTCTGTACAAACCGGTAACAAACCGGTTTTGCGTTCCCCGGACGGATGCTGAAAAAGCAGGGAAATCAGGCAAAAAAGCAGCAGGGCGGAAGCTTAACCCCGCCCTGCTGGATTACTTTGCTGTATGGTTCACACCCAGGGGCAGTTGGAATTGCGGTCGCCGAAAGTCCGCCCTTGCGCGAAACGGGTGAAGGCGAAAGGCGACAGTTCCGGCACCGGCTCGCCCGAGACCAGATGACGGGCGACGAGCTTGCCGACGCCGATCATCTTATAGCCGTGGGTCGAGTCGGCGATCATGTAGCCATTGTCGGCGACCCAGTCGTAGATCGGCACCGAGTCCGGCGTGAAGGCGCCGATGCCGCCATTGCGCCGCTGCTTGAACTGGCTGCCGTAGTTCTTGAACTGGTCGAACAGATAGGCGAGCGTCGCCATATAGTAGTCCTTGAACCACGCATCGGCCTGATAGAGGTCATTGGCGTGGCCGTAAGGATCGAGCACTGCTTTCGCCCCGGCGCGCTCTGCCGCATAGCGCACATACATATAGAAATGCTGGTCGGGGAATTTGTGGCCGTTCTCGGTGATGACCGGCGTGTTCATCAGTTCGACATGGAGCACAGGCGGATCCTTGTCGTCGCCGGTGCGGTATTTGTGGCCGTCCTTGAGCAGCACCTCGCCTTCGAGCAGGCGCCAATAGGTCCACATATCGGCATCCTTGACGACGCCGCCATCGGGATATCGCATGTCGAGCTTGTCCGGAAGGCCCAGCCACTCCCAATGCTTAGTGATCCAGGCACCCGCGCAAATGACGACGGCATCTGCCTTGATCGTTCCTTCCGACGTGATGACGCCGGTGATGCGGCCATTCTGCATGTCATAGCCTTCGACCGAAATGCCGGCGAAGGAGCGCACGCCCCACTGGTCGCATTTCTCCTTGAGCGCGCGGACCGCGGTGTGGGTGCCGGCATAGCCCGACGGGATCTCATGCAGCACGACATCGGCCTTTTCGACATTGAAATCGGGCCAGATCTTCTTGAGGAAGCTCTTGGCCTCCTTACCGACATAAACGTCCGACTTATAGCCGGCGGCATTCTGACTCTTGTGCATCTTCTCGTAATCGGTCTGCTGGTTGCCCTCACCGACCGACACATAGCCCACCTGCTGGAAGCCGAAATTGACCGGATCCGATTGCCACACATCGACCGAATGGCGCAGGATATTGTGGATGGGCGAGGTCATATAGAGGTTGCGCACGCAGCCGCAAGCAATGCCGGTGGCGCCGGCGCCGGGGCCCGACTTGTCGATAAGGACGACATCCGAGCCCTTGCCTTTGCCGGAGCGCTCGAGCTCCATGGCGAGATGCCAGGCTGTCGACATGCCATGCATACCCATGCCGACGACGACATAGGCGGCCGATTTCGGGAGATGCGCGGTGGTCATAGTGAGTTCTCTCCGTAGACTGATGAGTTGATCATTTGACGAATGGGTGGGCGACCGGCTCTTTCGGCTTGAGGAAATAGCGCCGGAAGATCTCGCCGTAGCCCTTCATGCGGTAGCCGTGGTTCCTGGCGATGAGGGCGTCGCGCTCGGCGCGGTAATAAGCGGGGAGCTCATACCAGGGCAGGCGCGGGCGGGTGTGGTGGGCGATATGCAGGTTGTTGTTGAGGAAGAGCAGCGCCCAGAAGGGCGAGGCCTCGACGATGATGGTGCGCCAGCCTTCATTCTCGGCCGCCTGATGTTCGCAGAAAGAGCGCACCAGCATGAGCCCGATTCCCGGATAGGCGAAGAACAACACATATTGCCACAGGGGAATGCCACAGACGGAAAGCGCATAGACGAGCGTCGCGGCGCAGGCCGGAACATGGAGGAGCCATGCCTCGATGACCTCGCGATCGCCCTTGAGCATGGCGAGCGCTTCCGACGACCAGAAGCGGACCGAGGCGATGGCCGGTCCCATGATCATGCGCCCGGCCAGCGTGTTGTTGAGAGTGTAGAGCTGTTTCAAAGGCGTTGGCAGACGCGCCCAGTGGTCGGGCAGCAGGTAATAGGATTCGGGATCGAGTTGGGGATCGGTCAGATTCTCGTCATTGTGATGGGTCAGATGCAGCTTGCGATAGCGCCGATAGGGAAACCAGAGGCTAGGATTGACCGACACCGCGAGTTCGTTGACGAGGCGGTTGCGGGTCGGATGGCCATGCAGCGCCTCATGCTGGAGCGAACCATGCAGTGCCACGAGATAGGCGCCCAGGGGTGCGGTGATCCACCAGGGCAAAGCGTGGAAAAACCACATCAGGAGAGCGAGCAGGCCGTATGTCGAGGCGATAAGGGCAACCGTCCGCCATTCGACGCAGAGCGGCTTGGCGGTTTCGATTTCGCGCGGGTGGAGCATTATAATAGTGGTTTATATCCATATCGGCCTTTACGCGCCATGATACTATGGGCATAATCTGTTTATTCTGATCCGCATCCGCCTCATTTGGTGACGACTGTAAACATGCACAAGCGCGACACATCAGACATTTTCCGCCAGCGGCTCTTGGCGCTGATCGAGCGCTCTGGCCTGTCGCGGTCGCAATTCGCTTCCAGAGCAGGACTCGATCGCTCGACCTTGTCCCAACTTCTATCTGACGTTAATGTAAGACTTCCGCGAACCGAGACCATTGCCCGCATCGCAGCGCGGCACACCGTATCGATCGACTGGCTCCTGGGCCTGTCTCAGCAGGACCAGGTCGCCGCCGATATCGTTTCCCAGATGGCGATCGAGCCAGATGCCGGCAGCCCCGCCGATGAACGCCTGTTGAGCTGGCATGAGGAAGCCCGCGGCTTCAAGGTCCGCTATGTGCCGGCGACATTGCCCGACCAGGTGAAGACCGAGGCGGTGATCGCCCATGAGACCGGCAGGCTCGATGAGACCGCCGCCAAGGCCTGGGCCGGCATCGCCCGCGCCCGGATCATCCATGCCAAGCGCACCGAGCATGAGATCGAGGTCTGTTCGCCGCTTCAGGGGCTCGAGGGCTTTGCCAGGGGGGAGGGGATCTGGCGTGGCCTTGCTGCGGGCGAGCGCCTCGCCCAGCTTGAGCAGGCGGCGCGGCTTGTCGATGACCTCTATCCCGCCTATCGCTGGTTCCTGTTCGACAACCGCGAGCGCTTTTCCGTGCCCTATACGGTCTTCACCTCCACCGAGCATATCCGTGAGCTCTCCCGCCATTTCGATAACAATCTCATCCGCAATGCCCGCATCCAGCCCAACGAGGCGGCGGACTATATTCGCGCCCTGATGCCGGAAGTGCGATGACAATTTCGCTTCCCATGTATGACTGGCCGGAAGTCCGCCAGGCGACCGATGCCTGGGCAGCCGGCGTCATGAAACATCTGGGCACTCCGGCAAAGGAGCTCGACCGCACGCCGGATTACTTTTCACTCTGGCGGCGCCCCGATCTCATTTTCAGCCAGACCTGCGGCTATCCCTTCACCCACGAATTCCGCGGCAGGCTCGTCTATGCGGCGACCCCTCATTACGCCGTTCCCGGATGCGAGGGCGCCAATTACTGCAGCTTCATCTTCGCCCGCGAGCATCGTCCACTCGCCAGCTTCATGGGCGGCAGCGCTGCCGTCAACAATCGCGATTCCATGTCGGGCATGCTGGCGCTGAAGCTCGTCTTGGCGCCGCATGCAACAAACGGCAGGTTCTTTTCTGAAGTCCTTGAAACCGGCGGCCATGTTCAATCGATGATCGCCGTGCGTGATGCCAAAGCCGATATCTGCTCCATCGATTCCGTCTGCGTGGCGCTGGCCAGACGCTATCGGCCCGACTACCTGGACGGCCTCGTCGAAATCGCGCGTTCGCCCATGGTGCCGAGCCTTCCTTATGTGACGGGTGGCGGCAGCGATCCGGCCAACCTGCGCCGGGCACTCGACAAGGCCTTTGCCGATCCGCAACTTGCCGACGTGCGGGAAGCCCTGTTTCTCAAGGCTCATTCCATCCTTGCCGCAAATGCCTATGATCGCATCCTGATGCTCGAACGACAGATGGAAGAATCGGGAGGACTGATACTGCTGTGATCGATCTCTACACCTGGAGCACGCCTAACGGCCGCAAGATATCCATAGCACTCGAGGAGATGGGACTCCCTTACGATGTCCATCCGGTCAATATCGGCAAGGATGAGCAATTCGCGCCTGCTTTCGTCAAGATCTCGCCCAACAACAAGATCCCGGCGATCATCGATAGCGACGCCGGTCAGAGCGTGTTCGAATCGGGCGCCATCCTGATGTATCTCGGCGACAAGGCGGGCAAGCTCTATCCGAGTGAGGCAAAGGCGCGCATCCGCATCCATGAATGGCTGATGTGGCAGATGTCGGCGCTCGGGCCCTTTCTCGGCCGCGCCCATTATTTCCTGAAATACAATGAAGGCAAGGCGCCCTTCGCCGAGGAATGGTTTTCAGCCGAAGCCAAGCGGCTCTATGGCGTGCTCGACCGGCTGCTCATCGACCGGGAATTCATGTGCGGCGATTATTCGATCGTCGATATCGCGACCTTCCCGTGGATCGCGCGTTTCGAATGGCAAAGGATCGATCTCGGGAAATTCCCCAACGTGGCCCGCTGGTATCGTATCGTCGCTGCCCGTCCGGGCGTGATCAAGGGCTACAAGGTGCCCGATGCCAAAGCCGAAATTCCACAACCCTAAGAGATCCCACTCTCCACGCGTTCACACATCTCGAACGCAGAAGCGCGAGAATCACCACGAAGCTCACGAAGATCACGAAGCTATAGCCCAAAGCGTTTTATGCCCTGTCGATAAAGCGCAACGTTGAAGTTGATCAAAAGACCAAGTCTCAACCCGGACAGCTTCAGATAAGTGAGAATCTGAGCCTTGTGGACCGAACTCAGCTCGTTGACAGCCTTGACTTCGACGATCATTCGTTCATCCACGATCAAGTCGATCCGAAAGCCTGTATCGAGCTTCCGTCCCTCATAGAGAATGGGAAATGCCACCTGCCTTCGGGGCGACAATCCGCGCAGTGCCAGTTCATGGGCGAGGCAATGTTCATAGGCGCTTTCCAGAAGACCAGGGCCAAGCAGCCTGCGAATTTTCAGCCCTGCATCTACAACCTGCCGCGCGGCTTCCTCAGTGCGCCCGTCAATCGCTTGGTGATCTTCGTGTGCTTCGTGGTTCGTGCTTTCGCTACGGTTTGTACATGGAGATATTACGCCTTGGCGGGCATCAATTCATCGGGCGCGGGTTTTGCCTTGATGAAGGCATCGAGCGCCTCGCAGCGCTCGCTCAAGCGTTCGAGATGGGGGTAGCGGCCGAGCGGAAAGGCCTCCGGCAGGCGCAGCTTGAGATAGCCGATGAGACAGCCGAGCGTGACATCGGCCTGGGTGAATTTGCGGCCGAGATACCACGGCTCACCGGCATGGGCATCGAGATGGACGAGGGCGCCGGAAAGCTGCGCCATGCAGCGCACCGTCCATTCATGCGCGATGCCCTGCGGCGCATGGAAGTGGCGCTCATAGACGACGGAGATCGTCTTTTCCATGCTGCCGGTCGCCATGGCGATCGCTTGCAGGATTTGGCGGCGCTCATCGCCATTGCGTGGAGTGAGGGCTTTCTGCGGGCCAACCATCTCATCGAGATAGTCGATGATGGCGCCGCTGTCATAGAGCGTCTCACCACCATCGATGATGAGCGAGGGAACGCGCATCATCGGATTGATCTCCACCATGGCGGGATGGAAAACCGACAGCCGGTTGCGCTCGAAGCGCAGGTGATAGTGGTGCAGCGTCACCGCAACCCGGCGCACGAAAGGCGAGTCATATTGGCCGACGAGGATCATGAGACAGGCCCATCATCCGCGTCGCGAACATCAATCAACAGCCTCTTACCGAGGACTTCGAAGGCATGTTCGATCTTGGAGAGGCTGGTAGCGTGATTGAGATCAAGAATGCGATCGACCTCTTGCTTGTGAATGCCCATGCGTCGTGCGAGGTCGGCCTTGCGAATGCCGTCTCTTTGCATGGATTGGTAAAGCAGAACTTTAACCGAGGCCTGTACCGGCAAGCCCACATGGATGTCTTTTGCTTTGCCCTTGGTGGGGACGGGAATTTTCTCGCGATCCGAAATGCGCGCCTCGATGGCTTCCTCGAAAGCACCAAGTGCATGCAGCAGGGCTTCTTCGCGCGTTTCGCCGAAGGTCGTGAGCTCGGGAAAGTCAGGCGACGTAACGAGGAACGTGCCTTTGTCATCGGGCTTGAGGTGAACGCGATACGAAATCATGGCGCAGTGA
>VAZZ01000561.1 GCA_005884715.1 Alphaproteobacteria bacterium
ATTCATGACCTTGGGGATTCCGGCCATCACGAAGACATTGTCGATCTGGAAGCCGGGCGCCTTCGAGACTGGATTGGCGATGAGGATCGCCCCCTTTGGCGTGCGCGCCATGCGCAGGCGCGCTTCATTCGGCTCACGCCCGATCGCCTTGAAATGCGCGAGCAGGATCTCGACGGCTTCAGGATGATGGTCGATCTCGACGCCGAAGGCCTTGGCCACCGCATCGGCGGTGATGTCGTCATGCGTGGGGCCGATGCCGCCGGTGGTGAAGACATAGGTGTAGCGCCGGCGCAGCGCATTCACGGCTTCGACGATCTCGTCCTCGATATCGGGAACGACGCGCGCTTCCATAAGATCGATGCCGAGAACGGTCAGATAATCTGCGATGAAACCGAGATTCTTGTCCTTGGTGCGGCCTGAGAGGATTTCATCCCCGATCAGGAGAACGGCGGCGGTGGGAGCTTGATCTGCCATGATGGCCTCTGTGCCATCGCCGGGCGCGGCTGTCAAAGCGGCAAGGTCCGATCTTGCCGTTGCTTCCGATCACCCTTATGTAAGGCCGTCATGACCTATGTGAAAGCCCAAGAAGGCACCGAAGGCCGCACCGGCCAGATCAAGCTGCATGGCCCGGAGGGCTTTGCCGCCATGCGCAAGGCCGGCCGGGTGACTGCGGAGGCCCTCGACCTTCTCGTTCCTCTGGTGCGCCCCGGCGTCACTACCGATGAGCTCGACCGCACCATTGTCGAATTCGCCCGCGACCGCAAGGCCGTCCCCGCCTCGCTCAATTATCGCGGCTTCCCCAAATCGATCTGCACTTCGATCAACCATGTCGTGTGCCACGGCATTCCCAATGAGAAGCCGTTGCGCGAGGGCGATATCGTCAATATCGACGTGACCTTGATCGTCGAAGGCTGGCACGGCGATGCGAGCCGCATGTATCGGGTCGGCGAAGTCAACCGCAAGGCCGAACGCCTGATGGAAGTGACCTTCGAAAGCCTTATGCGCGGTATAAAGGCCGTGAAACCCGGCAAGTAGACCGGCGACATCGGCCATGCCATCCAGTCCTACGCCGAAGCAGAGCGCTGCTCGGTGGTGCGCGACTTCTGCGGTCATGGCTTGGGGCGCGAATTCCATGACCATCCCAATATCCTGCATTATGGCCGCGGCGGCGAAGGTGTCGCGCTGAAGCCCGGCATGTTCTTCACCATCGAGCCGATGATCAATCTCGGCCGCCCGCATGTGAAGATCCTGAATGATGGCTGGACGGCGGTCACGCGCGATCGCTCGCTCTCGGCCCAGTTCGAGCACACGATCGGCGTGACGGAAACGGGCTGCGAGATATTCACTCTGTCGCCCAAGGGCCTCGACTACCCGCCAACATCCCAGAATTGAGACGCGATGAAACGGGGCCTGTCCGAGGATGACGGCAAGCCCCATCACCTGGGCCATCGCGAGCGGTTGCGCCGGCGTTTCCGCGATGGCGGTGCGGAGGCGCTTCCTGATTACGAGCTCCTCGAGCTCGTTCTCTTCCGCCCCATACCGCGCCTCGACGTGAAGCCGCTCGCCAAGGCGCTCATCGCGCGTTTCGGCAGCTTCACCGAAGTGCTCGCCGCCACGCCGGAAAGGCTCAGGGAAGTGCCGGGGATCGGCGATGCCGTCGTCACCGAGCTTAAGATCGTCCATGCCGCGGGCCTGCGCCTGATCAAGGGCGAGATCAGCCAGCGCGCGTTGCTCTCCTCGTGGAGCGCGGTTCTCGATTATTGCCGCGCCGCCATGGCCTTCGCCGAGCGCGAGCAGTTCCGCATTCTGTTCCTCGACAAGAAGAACGGCCTCATCGCCGATGAGGTCCAGGGTATTGGCACGGTCGACCACACCCCGGTCTATCCGCGCGAAGTGATGAAGCGGGCGCTTGAGCTTGGGGCGAGCGCCATCATCCTCGTGCACAATCACCCCTCTGGCGATCCGACCCCTTCTGCCGCCGATATCGACATGACGCGAAGGCTCATCGAGGCGGGCGACAAGCTCGCCGTCAAGGTGTATGACCACATCATCATCGGCCGGAACGGCCATGCGAGCTTCCGGACGCTGAAGCTGATTTGATTGGCGAAGCACGCGACGAGATCGAGAGGGTGTCTGGTCCGTCCGCAACCTCGTGAGACGTCCTGACGACAGCTCAACCCAATGTCACTTATAGAACAAGAAGGGGCGCCGATCACGGCGCCCCAAGATTCTGGTGCAGTATGAGCCTTAAGCTGCCTTCTTGGCCTCGATAGGAGGTTTCGTCAGGCTCGGCCCTTTGCGGATCGGGACGATCCAGGGCTTCATTGCCTCCGGCTCCTCGCGCTTCAGGGTGACATAGAGCAGACCGTTCTCCATATCGGCGCCCATGACCTTGACGTGGTCGGCGAGCTCGAAGCGCCGCTTGAAGCCGCGGGCGGCAATGCCTTGATGCAAGTAGTTGCCCTTGTGCTCGGCCTTCTCGAAACTCTTGTTCCATACCGTAAGCGTATTGTCCTTCACCTCGATGGTGAGGTCCTCGGGAGCGAAGCCGGCCACCGCCATAGCGATGCGGTATTCGTTCTCACTTAAGCGCTCGATGTTGTAGGGCGGGTAGCTCGACGTCTCGAAATCGGCCATTTGCTCAAACAGCTGTGTGAGACGTTCGAAACCAACCGTCGAACGGTAGAGTGGCGATAGATCGAACATTTGTCAGATCCTCCTTTGCCTAATTCTCCATTTGGCAACGTAGCTGCTTCCCCTACTCCTCAAATCGACTCGTGGCGTCACGATCGCGGTCGTACCGTCTCGTGAGCGGAAACGGCGGCAACCAGGACTCGCGACGGACGATCCAGCTTTCGTAAGTTGGCATCAGTTGGTCAGGGCCATCCAGGGATCCTAAGTTCACTTCGATTTCGTCTGCGGTGCGGGAGAAAATAGACGAGCCGCAGCGGGGACAGAAAAACCGCCCGGCATAGTCGCGTGTTTCGCCATCGATCGTCACCGCATCCTGAGGGAACACTGCGGAAGCGTGAAAAAGGGCCCCGTGATGCTTGCGGCAGTCGAGACAATGACAAAGGCCGACCCGGTATGGGAGTCCCGACGCCACAATTCGGACGTTGCCGCACAGGCAACCGCCGGTGAAACGGTCCATGCTGCGTCTCCTCTAAAATCAAGCGGTCGGAATGGTTACAACGAACAGCGCTGTCACTGCAATTGCCCACTGCGGGTGGGGAGGCGTCGTTCTTCCGTAGCGGCGATGATGATCATCGCTTCCAGGCGAAGAGAGCCCGTCGGATGACACTCCTGCAACCTCGGAGCCGGGCACCAGCGCCAGGAGGCCCGCACTTCCGATCACCGCGAAGACCGCGCCATAGATAAACACCGCCTCGTGGCGTCGCCGCCGCAGACGGCGAAGCAGAAAAGCAGGGCGCTAGCAAGGTGCCACGTCATAGAGCGTCGCCATGTGCAGCCGCTATAGGAAGCTCGGAAAGTACAGGCAATGCGGAATTACTGTGGCTTATCAGCCTCGTGATCACGGGTGCGAATCATTGTGGCTGCTGATCAGTCAGTCTTGTGCTTGCAGGTGCAAACTATGCTGTCGGGGACATCAGGATCGCTGCTGCATATGGCTGTATCCGAACAGTTTTTTGTCTTCCACCCCTTTGTACAGCTGCTGTCTCCCGAACACATGCATGTACCATTGCAGTGCGTGCGCTTTACGGGTGGCTGTGTCTTGAGAGTCGGCGCAGTGTTTAGGCCTGGCTTTACCTTTAACTGGGCGGTGAGTGCAGACGAGCCGGGCTGCATAACGAAGCCGAAGACAGCCAAGCTGGCTAGAATGAAAAGCTGTCTCATTTAGTCCTCCCAATCGAAGCCGACATTGTGTTGTCCTGGAAAGGCAGGTCAGTTATTCGTCTTCTTGGAACAGCTGCAAATCTTGGAGCCCGTCCCTGCCATGCTGCATACCGGCGTGTCCGAACAGTGATTGTCCTGCCACGTCTGGGTGCAATCATCCCCGGTGCACATGCATGTTCCGTTGCAGTGTGTGCGCAGTACGGGTGGTTTTTTCTTAACAAATGGCGCAGTGCTCAGCTCTGGCGTTGTCTTCAACTTGGCGGCGAGTGCGGACGAGCCGGGCTGCATGACGAAGCTGAAGATAGCCAAACCGGCCACAATCAAAAGCTGTTTCATGCGGTCCTCCGATCGAAAGCGACATTTGGTTGTACTGGGGATGCCTTCGTGGAACAGCTGCAAATCTGAGGATGCCAACTGTTCGAACCAGCCCATGAGTAATTCCACCGAGGCAATTTCTCAGGTCAGCAATGCCAGAAATGTGAGGTATCTGTTTCATGTGACGGAGGAGTCGATCGCTCGACAACCTTCTCTTACGTTAACCTATCCTGCGCCTTTTCCCTTTTCCAGGCAAGTGAGTCTCCAGACCGGATCCTTTGCGCGGACGATGGCGCCGAGCATATGTTGCAATTCTGATGGACCCTTTGGGGGCCGCTCCGCGGCCAAATCTCCTGGCGCAGTCCATCCTGCGAAGCTTTAGGAAGCTGACGCAGCCTTACCGGGCACCAGCGCCAGGAGGCCCGCACTTCCGACCACCGCGAAAACCGCTCCATAGATAAAGACTGCCTCGTGGCTGACATGATCCCACAACAGTCCGGCGACGATGCTGGCAACCAGTTCGAGCAGTCCAATCGTGGTGCTGTACCAGCCGATCGCGCTGGCGTGCAGGTGTTCGGGCACGAAGTCTGACGCGAATGCCTTGCCGGCCGAGCGGAAGATGCCCTGGTAAAGCCCGTAGAAGACGAAGAGCAGCGCGATCAAGGGGAGGTTCCGGGTCAGCGCGAAGCCGAGATAGGCGATCAGGAAGACGAGGAAGGAAACCAGCAGGACGGCTTTGCGCCCGAAGCGGTCCGACAGGAAGCCGGCCGGATAGGAGATGAGGGCTGCCACAAGATTGAAGCCGGCATAGATGAGGATGGTCGTCACCAGCGACGCGCCGATTTCCTTGGTCTGCAGGATGAGAAATGCGTTGCTCGAATTGCCGATGCCAAAGAGCGCCGTTGCGATGAGATAGCTCCAATAGGCCCTCGGAAACTGGCGCAGTTTGACGTCGATCCTGGCTTTCGCGGCTACGGCCAAAGGCCGCTCTCTCACAAAGAACACCATGAGGAAGGCGAGGAAGCCGGGGATGAAGGCAAGATAGAAGATCCAGCGGATATCGATTGCAAGCGTGATCAGGAGCAGTACCGCCAGCAGCGGGCCGAGGAAAGCACCGAGATTGTCGCCAATACCTTCGAGACCGAATGCCTTGCCGCGATGCTTCTCGCCCACCGATGCAGCGATAAGTGCGTCGCGGGGCGCGGCGCGGACGCCGGTGCCGAGCCGGTCCACAAACCGCGCCCCGAGTACCGTCGGCCATGCTCCCGCAACGCCGATCACGGGCTTGGCGACCGCCGCCAGGAAATAGCCAATGAGCGCGATAGGCTTGCGCCGCTGAAGCTTGTCCGACAGCCAGCCGGAAAGCCCTTGCACGATGTTCTGTGTTGCCTGGGCGATACCGTCGACCAGGCCGACGATGCTTCCGCCTGCATGCAGCGTCTGCGTCAGGAAGATCGGCAGGATGGGATAAAGCATCTCTGTCGAGATGTCGGCGAACAGGCTCGCCAGCGCGAGGAACAGGATGTTCCTGGTTACCCACGCGAAACGCCTTCGGGCTTTCGCTTCGGTTCCGTCACGCGCTCGGTATCTGACCATCGGCCATCAACGCGGATCCGACATTCCCGGTTCCCGACGAGAATACCCGATAGGTCGGTAAGAAATTGGGTTACAGCCTATTTGCAAGGATATCCGCCAATAAAGCGCGGAAGCTAGTCACTCGGCGCGTTTGATTTCGGCATTGAGATTCGGCAAGGTTATGTTTTCCGCAATGGCAAGTTCGAGAAGAAGACCCATCAATGAACTCGAGCTGGCTCGCCAGTTCGGAGTGGCAACAACCAGCATCCGCGAATTCCTGAATCGCTTCCAGCGCTTCGGCCTCATCGAGAGGCGGCCGAATGCCGGATGGGTTTTCAAGGGCTTTACGACGAGCTTCGCGCTCGAACTGTTTGAGATCCGCGAGATGTTCGAGCTGCGATCGGCAACGGCCTTCGCGGCACTTCCCGACAGCTCGCCGCTTTGGCGGCAGATCGAGGCGCTGCGCGAGGAGCATCTCTCGCTGCTGAACGAGATCGATCGGCGCTATCACGATTTTTCCGACCTCGACAACCGGTTTCACCGTCTCATCAATTCTGCCCGGTCCAACCGGTTCATCGACGACTTTTACGACATCATCACGTTGATTTTTCACTACCACTATCAGTGGAACAAACGCGATGAAA
>VAZZ01000562.1 GCA_005884715.1 Alphaproteobacteria bacterium
CGAGCTCTTCGCTGACGGGCAGGTATTTGCGACCCCACACCGCCATTTGCGCCAGCACCGGCAGGAGTTCGATGCCTTTCTCGGTGAGGCTGTAGAGGGCTTTCTGCTTGTGGCTTGGATCGTCCATTGTTTTCGACAATATGCCTTCCTCGACGAGCTTCTTGAGACGGTCGGCGAGGATATTCGAGGCGATGCCTTCCTCCGATCGGGTGAGCAGTTCGCGAAAATGCCGTCTATTGCCGAAAATAATGTCCCGGATAATGAGCAGGCTCCATTTGTCCCCCACAACTTCGAGGGTGAGATTGATCGGGCAGCCGGACCGGTGTGCGTCGTTCATGAAAATCTTCCAAAACCGGTTGCATTGTCGCATTTGTTTGGCGTAGACTACAACCAGTTGCATAAAACAACTAGTTAATGGAGGAAGGCATGAAACTCTATGTGGCGCCCGGCCCCAACTCCTATCGCGTCCGCATCTTCATGGCGGAGAAAGATATCGAGCTGCCGCTTGTGGAGCTCGATTACGCCAAGCGCGAGCACAAGTCGCCGCAATTCCTGAAGCTCAATTCGCTGGGCCAGGTGCCGGTGCTGGAGCTCGATGACGGCGCCGTCATCACCGAGAGCGTGGCCATCTGCCGTTACCTCGAGGCGCTCCATCCCACGCCCGCTCTGTTCGGAAGCGATGCCGTTAGCAAAGGCAAGATCGAGATGTGGAACCGGCGCATGGAGCAGGAGGTCTTCGCCACCATCGGCAATGTCGTCATGCATACCAACGAGTTCTTCAAGGAGCGGGTCACCCAGGTTAAGGCTTTCGCCGAGGCGCAGAAATGCGCCATCCCCGGCAAATGGGCATGGCTCGACCGCGAGATGAGCGACGGCCGCGCCTATCTCACGGGCGATGATTTCTCTTTCGCCGATATTAGCGGCATGGTCACCTTGTGGCTGTCGGAGGTCTTCAGCTTCGAGGTTCCGCCAAATCTTGCCAATGTCGCTCGCTGGAACGAGCGCTTGCGCCAGCGCCCGAGCTGGAATGCCTAAGCTTCGTTCCGACGAGCCGCCGCAAGATGGCGGATGATGGCGGAGAAATCCTGCGTTGCACCGCCTGACTCGTTGAAGCTGCGATAGAGCCGTTCGGCATGGGCGCCGAGCGGCGTTGCGGCGCCTGTCTCGGCTGCAGCCTGCTGTGCCAGCGCCAGATCCTTGAGCATCAGCGCAGCGGTGAAACCGGGTTTGTAATCATTGTCCGCCGGCGACACCGGTCCAACACCCGGCACCGGACAATAGCTCGTCAGTGACCAGCACTGGCCCGACGCGGCCGAGGCGACCTCATAGAGTGCCTTGGCATCGAGGCCGAGCTTTTCGGCCAGCACGAAGGCTTCCGACACCGCGATCATCGAGACGCCGAGGATCATGTTGTTGCAAATCTTGGCGGCCTGCCCCGCTCCTCGATCGCCGCAATGGACGATGCGCTTGCCCATGGCGGAAAGCACGGGATTCGCCCGCGCGAAGGCATCGGGCTTGCCGCCCACCATGAAGGTAAGCGTGGCCGCGGCGGCGCCTGCGGTGCCGCCCGAGACCGGCGCATCGAGGCTCTGCATGCCGGCAGCCTCTGCCATCGCATGCGCCTGACGCGCGCTCGCCACATCGATGGTCGAGCAATCGATGAACAATGTCCCGCCTCGCGCCGGTGTCAGGATGGAGCGATAAAGATCGAGCACATGCTGACCCGCCGGCACCATGGTGATGACGATCTCGGCATCCTTCACCGCATCTTCGGCGCTCTTCGCCGCCGTGATGCCTTGCGTGGCGGCCCTGTCGAGATTGCCGGACACGATATCATAGCCGGTGACCGCAAAATCCTTGGCTGCGAGATTGGCGGCCATGGGTCCACCCATATTGCCGAGACCGATGAAAGCGATTTTCATGATTCAACTCCCACGCGCTAATCCCAACTCGTCCTTGCCCAGCGGCGCGAACAGTGCCTCGACATCCTTCATCTCGACGTCTTCAAGGCGCGCCGGACGCCATTTGGGCTTGCCGTCCTTGTCGACGACAAGCGCCCTGACCCCTTCGTGGAAATCATGCAGATCGGTGGCGCGATGGGCGAAGCGGTATTCGTGGTCGAGAGCTTGCTCGAGGCTTTTGAGACGGCGCACCTCCCGCACCGAAAAATGCGCCGCCGCCAGCGCGATCGGAGAATGCGTAGCGATCTTCTTCAGCGTTTCCTGCTCCCACGGCTCATTGACATGGCGGAGCCGGCGCACCGCCTCTGCAATCGTTTCGGCGCTGAAGGCCAGGTCGATGCGCGACTGCTGTGCGGCAAGCACGCTCGCACCCGAATAGGCCTCATGGCGCCGTGTCGTTTCGTCCGGTGTGCTCCCCTCGCACAGCGCCGCGATCAATTCCGCGACATCCTCAGAATTGACCATCGTATCGGCGAAGCCCGCATGGACCGCATCCCCCGCTTTCATGCGATAGGCGGTCGCCGCCATATATTCTCCGCAATGACCGGGTGCGCGCGAAAGGAGCCACGACCCGCCGACGTCCGGCGTGAAGCCGATGGCGGTTTCCGGCATGCCCACCTGGGATCGCTCGGTGACGATACGATGCGACCCATGGGCGGAAAGCCCGACACCGCCGCCGAGGCAGAAACCATCCATGATCGCCACATAGGGCTTGGGATAACGCGCGATCATCGCATTGAGCCGGTACTCGTCGCGCCAGAAATCTCGCGCGAATTCCGGATCGCTCGGAATGGCCTCATAGACCGCCCTGATATCGCCGCCCGCACAGAAGGCCCGCCCACCGGCACCGTCGACGACGACATGTTTCACTTTGTCATCCTCGCGCCATTCAGCGAGCGCCGCCCTGATGGCGCGTATCATCGGATAATTGAGGGCGTTGAGCGCCTTTGGACGGTTGAGTGTGATGCGGCCGGCACAGCCTTCGATGCGGGCAATGATGTCTTCTGTCATCTAGTCGTCGCTCAGCATTTCGCGCGCGATGATGACCCGCATGATTTCATTGGTGCCCTCGAGGATCTGATGGACGCGCAGATCCCGCACCGTCTTCTCGATGCCGAAATCCTTCAGATACCCATAACCGCCATGTATCTGCAGCGCCTCATTGGCGACGCGAAAGCCGGTATCAGTGACGAGGCGCTTGGCCATGGCGCAGAATTTCCGCGCATCGGATGCATCATGGCTGAGCTTCCAGGCGGCCTGATAGAGGAAGATGCGCGCCGCCTGGAGTTCGGTCTCCATGTCGGCGATCTTGAACTGCAGCGCCTGGAAGTGGCTGAGGCTTTTGCCGAAGGCCTTGCGCTCCTTCATGTAGGCGACCGCCTTGTCGAGAGCCGATTGCGCGGCACCCAAGCTGCAGGCGGCGATATTGAGCCTGCCGCCATTGAGCCCGCTCATCGCAATCGGGAAGCCCATTCCTTCGCCGCCGATCAGATGCGATGCGGGCACCGGTGCCTCATCGAGATTGACGGTCGCAGTGGCCTGCGCCTGCCAGCCCATCTTCCTCTCATTGGCGCCGAAACTCAGGCCTTGTGTGCCGTTCTCGACCAGGAGGCAGGAAACCCCCTTGGGCCCCTCTTCGCCGGTGCGGCACATCACCAGATAGATGTCGGAATAGCCGCCGCCCGAGATGAAGGCCTTCGAACCGCTCACGCGATATTGGCTGTTTCCATCTTTCACTGCCCTTGTCTTGAGCGCGGCGGCATCGGAGCCCGATCCGGGTTCGGTCAGGCAGTAGCTCGCGATTTTGTCCATGGCACAGAGTCGCGGAAGCCATGTCTGTCGCTGCTCCTCTGTCCCATAGGCATCGATCATCCAGGCGCACATATTTTGGATCGAGAGAAAGCTCGCCACCACCGGATCGGCATAAGACAGTTCTTCAAAGATGAGGACGGACTCAACCCGCGACAGGGCGGATCCTCCCACATCTTCCTTGACCACGATGCCGCCGAGCCCGAGCCCCGCCGCCTCCTTGAGCACGGCGCGCGGGATCGTCTTCTCGTCTTCCCATTGCGCCGCGAAGGGTGCGATCTTCTCGGCAGCAAAACCGCGCACCATGTTCCTGATCTGGGTCTGATCGTCGCTGAGCGAGAAATCCATGACGCAACCCTAAGCCTCCGGCGTGGCGAAGCGCAACAGTTCCTGGCCTTCGCGGATCTGGTCGCCGGGCTTGCAGCCGACATATTCGATCTTCCCGGCATGGCCGGCTTTCAGCGTATGCTCCATCTTCATCGCTTCGAGCATGATGAGCGGGGCGCCCTTCTCAACCATTTTACCGGCTGAGACATGGACGGCGACGATGCGGCCGGGCATCGGTGCCATGATCCTGAGAGCGGCGGCTTCACCGTTCTCTTCGTCCATGGCGATCCCGGCGCGCTTCAGGCGATAGCTGACGCCGTTGAGGAAGAGCGTGATGTCGTTGCCGGCGCGGTTAAATCCAAGCTTGATGAGCCGCCCGCTCATCTCGGCGATGAGTGAACCGTAGCCGAAGAGATCGACGCGTACCGGCACTGTCGATTTCCTGACGTGGAAAACAAACCCGTCTGTGACATATTCCACACCAATCTTGTGTGAGACCTGGTTGCCGCTCATATCGATCAAGGTGAGGTGGTCATGGGCGCCGCCAAAATGGCGCCAACCATCCGCGAGCAGCCAGGGGTCGGTCGGCGGATTGCCTTCTGGCGGATTTTCCCGCAGGAAACACACCGCCGCCAGGGCCAGCACATCATCACTGGCGGGAGGCACGCTGGGCAGCAGCTCTTTTTCATGCCGCGCGATGAAGCCGGTATCCACGTCACCCTTGGCAAAGGATTTGTTGTTGGCGAGCTTCGTCAAGAAACTTATGTTGGTGATCAGTCCACCAACTTCGACCTGCCCAAGCGCCTTCCGCAACCACTCAAGCGCCGAGGCCCGATCGCGGTCCCACACAATGAGCTTGGCGATCATCGGATCGTAATAAGTGCTGATCGTATCCCCCATGCCGACGCCCGCATCGAACCGGACATGGCTGTTCTTGTGCGGAACATGAAATTCTGTAATGCGACCAGTCTGCGGTAGGAAATCGCGGTCAGGATCCTCCGCATAGATGCGCGCTTCGAAAGCATGGCCGTTTATGGCGAGCTGATCCTGGATGAGCGGCAGCTTCTCGCCTGAGGCAACACGCAATTGCCATTCGACGAGGTCAAGGCCGGTGATGAATTCAGTGACCGGATGCTCGACCTGAAGACGCGTATTCATCTCCATGAAATAGAAGGCGCCGTGCTCATCGAGCAGAAATTCGACCGTGCCGGCGCCGACATAGCCGATGGATTTCGCCGCCGTGACCGCAGCCTCTCCCATGCGCTGGCGTAGAGTCGCTGTCATGCCGGGTGCCGGCGCCTCTTCGATTACCTTCTGGTGCCGGCGCTGGATAGAGCAGTCACGCTCGAACAGGTAAACGCAATTGCCATGCGTATCCGCAAACACCTGGATTTCGACGTGGCGCGGCTTCGCCAGGTATTTCTCGATCAGGACACGGTCATCGCCGAATGAGGATTTCGCCTCGCGCTTGGCCGAGGCCAGTTGATCTCCGAACTCGCCCTGGTCCTGCGCGACCTTCATGCCTTTGCCGCCACCGCCGGCCGAGGCCTTGATCAAAACCGGATAGCCGATCTTGCCGGCCGCTTTCTCGAGGACAGAGGGCGATTGCTCCTCACCGTGATAGCCCGGCACCAACGGCACCTGGGCTTTCGCCATCAGCGCCTTGGCTTCGCTCTTGCCGCCCATGGCGCGAATCGCCGATGGCGGCGGGCCGACAAAGATGATCTTCGCCCTGGCGCAGGCTTCGGCGAAAGCTGCGTTTTCGGAGAGGAAGCCGTAACCTGGATGAATAGCCTCGACACCCGTCTTTTTCGCCGCTTCGATGACGGCATCGATCTTCAGATAGCTATCGCGCGCCAAGGGCCCGCCAATGCGCACGGCCTCATCTGCTTCAGCGACATGTCGCGCCCGATAGTCGACGTCGGAAAAGACCGCCACGGTGCGTAGTCCCATCAGCTTCGCCGTCTTGATGACCCGGCGAGCAATCTCTCCACGATTGGCGATGAGCACTGACTTCAGCATGATCACATCCTGAAAATGCCGAAGCGGGTTTCGGGAATGGGCGCGTTGAGCGCGGCGGAGAGGCTCAAACCTACGACGCGGCGCGTCTCGGCCGGATCGATGACGCCATCGTCCCACAAGCGCGCCGAGGCAAAATAGGGATGGCCCTGATGCTCATATTGCTCGCGAATCGGCGCTTTGAATGCCTCATCATCCGCTTTGCTCCAGGTCTCACCCCTGGCTGCAAGACCGTCGCGCTTGACGGTGGCAAGCACATTGGCGGCCTGATCACCGCCCATCACCGAGATGCGCGCATTGGGCCACATCCATAGGAAGCGTGGCGAATAGGCCCGTCCGCACATCCCGTAATTGCCGGCGCCAAAGCTGCCGCCGATGATCACGGTGATCTTCGGCACCTGCGCGGTAGCGACCGCGGTGACAAGCTTGGCGCCATGCTTGGCGATGCCCTCATTCTCATATTTGCGCCCGACCATGAAGCCGGTGATGTTCTGCAGGAAGAGGAGCGGGATGCGCTGCTGGCAGCATATTTCGATGAAATGCGCGCCCTTGACCGCCGACTCCGAGAACAGGATGCCGTCATTGGCGAGGATGCCGACCGGCATGCCGTGGATATGGGCAAAGCCGCAGACCAATGTCTTGCCATAGAGCGCCTTGAATTCATCGAGCTCGCTTCCATCGACGATGCGGGCGATCACTTCGCGCACATCGAAGGGTTCGCGCGACGTC
>VAZZ01000097.1 GCA_005884715.1 Alphaproteobacteria bacterium
CCGTCGAACGGATCGCCGCCAATATCATGGATTTCGCCATCCCCGACAATGCCGGATATCACCATCGCGGCGATGCGGTCTTTGCCGATGGCCCTGCCGCTCATACGGCGACACTACCCGTCGAACTGATCGTCAGCCACTTACGCGAAAGCGGCATTCCGGCGAAGATCTCCAATTCGGCCTCGACCTATCTGTGCAATCAGATGATGTATACGGTGCTGCATCTCATCGCAAAGAAGGGTATGAAGACCCGCGCGGGCTTCATCCATGTACCGGCGCATCCGCGTCTTGCCGCCTTGCAGCAATACCCGCTGGCCGAAATGCCTTCGATGAGCGTCGAACTGATGGCCGAAGCGGTGAAGAAGGCGATTCGCCTTTCGCTTGGTGGCGAGAACGGCGAATCAGGATTGCCCTCTATTGCCCTATGAAGGAAGGTGCTTCCAACCCTTTGATTTCCGTTGCCTTTCCGCGTGAAAATTGGGTGCCGGTCTCGCAAAGTCCTAAACGCTATACTTGACGTAGTTATGATTTTGTAACACGCTTTACTAAAGCGATTTACAACGGGCTGCGCATGAGCAGGAAGGCCACGATCGGCGATGTCGCAAAACGGGCGAAGGTCTCGCCCACCGCCGTCTCGCGCTGGCTCAATGGCGGGCTCGAATTGCCGGAAGCGACTGGTGCGCGCATCCGCAACGCAGTCGCCGCACTCGACTATCAGCCGCATGCTCAGGCGCGCCGCCTGTCAAAGGGCAAGGCCGAAGCCATCGGCATCGTGGTCCCCGATATCTCCAACGCCTTCTTCGCGCTGCTTGCCGGTGAGGCTGAGCGCATCGCGGTGGCGTCGGGCCATGATGTGGTGATCTGGTCGTCGCGCAACCGGATTGAACGCGAGCTTGCGTGCTTCGACCGGTTGCGGGCGGGCTATATCGACGGGCTCCTCCTCATCACCAATCACGAAGATGACGGCCGGCTTGCCGAACGCATCAGGTCCATGCCGGGCCGTGTCGTCATCATCGATGAGGATGTGGTCGGCAGTGAAGCCCCCTCATTCTTCGTCGAGAATGAATTCGGGGGTTACGAAGCGACCCGTCATCTCATCGAGCATGGCCATCGCCGCATCGCCCATATCGGCGGACCCAAGGGCGTCATGAGCGCCATCGAACGTGCCCGGGGATGGCGCCGGGCGCTCAGCGAAGCGGGCATCACGCCGGAAACGCAATGGCATGTATTCACCGAATATGAAGTGGAGCCCGCGACACGCGATGCCGTCCAGCTCTTTGCCCTCGATCCCCTGCCCACCGCGATCTTTGCCGGCAGCGATGCGGTGGCGCTCGGCGTGATGACACAGGCGCGCCGAAGGGGAATTGCCATTCCTGAGGATATCTCGCTCGTCGGCTTTGACGGCATGCCGATCAATGACCTGCTGGGGCCGCCGCTCACCTCAATCGCGCAGCCGATCGATGATCTCGGACGGCGCGGCGCCGAGCGCCTTTTGGCGATGATCAATGGTGAGCCTTTCGAAGTCACAAGAACACGTTTGCCGGTCGAGTTGGTGACGCGCGCCTCGGTTGCCGCACCACGCAAGGAAAAGTTTTGAAGAATCGATGAGCAAGGGCCGTTGCCCTTGGATCGAGCACAGGGAGAGTAAACATGATGAGCATGACACGCAGAAAAATATTGCTGTCGGCCGCTGGCGCCGCCTTGGCGCTTTCGGTTGGCGGAGCTTACGCCCAGGACAAGCCAACCATCGCACTGGTCCAGATCAACCAGCAGGCACTGTTTTTCACCCAGATGAATGCGGGCGCCCAGAAGGCGGCCGATGCGGCGGGCGTCAAGCTCGTCATCTTCAACGCCAATAATGATCCGGCCGCGCAGAACAATGCCATCGAGACCTACATCCAGGAGAAGGTCTCAGGCATCGTGGTCGTCGCCATCGACACCAATGGCATCATGCCGGCGGTCAATGCGGCGGGCGCCGCTGGCATTCCCGTCACCGCCGTCGATGCGATCCTGCCTGCGGGCCCGCAAAAGGCGCAGGTCGGCGTCGACAATGAAGGGGCAGGCAAGGCGATGGGCGAGTTCTTCAACAAATATGTGACCGACAGCATGGGCGGCAAAGCCAAGCTCGGCATTGTCGGCGCGCTCAACTCGACCATCCAGAACATCCGCCAGAAGGGCTTCGAGGATGTGGTGAAAACCAATCCCGGAGTCACGACGGTGGGCGTCGTCGATGGCCGCAACGTGCAGGATTCGGCCCTTGCTGCGGCCGAGAGCCTGATCACCGCCAATCCCGATCTCAATGCGATCTATGCGACGGGCGAACCGGCACTTCTGGGCGCTGTCGCTGCGGTCGAGAGCCAGGGCAAGCAAGCCCAGATCAAGGTTTTCGGCTGGGATCTGACCGCGCAGGCGATCAAGGGCATCGATGCCGGCTATGTGATCGGCGTCGTGCAGCAGGATCCGGCCGGCATGGGGGCCGCTGCCGTCGATGCTCTGGTCAAGGTCACCAAGGGCGAGACCGTGCCGGCAAAGATCCCGGTGCCGATCACCATCGTGACCAAGGACAATGTCGAGCCCTATCGCTCCGTCTTCAAATGACAGGCCCGACACTGCCGGGGGCGGCGCAAGCCGCCCCTCCTCCACGCATCGCGCTCTCAGGCATCAAGAAGCGCTTCGGCAGCGTCGAGGCTATCAGAGGCGTCGACCTTTCGCTCTATGCCGGTGAATGCGTTGGCCTCGTCGGCGACAATGCGGCGGGCAAGTCAACGCTGACCAAGATCATCTCCGGCACCTATGTGCCCGACGAAGGTTCGATCGCGGTCAACGGCACGGCGGTGCACTTCGCGACGCCGGCCGATGCGCGCAAGCATCATATCGAAATGGTTTATCAGGATCTGTCGCTGTGCGACACGATCGATGTTGCCGGCAATCTGTTTCTCGGCCGCGAGCCGATGAACGGTCCTTTTCTCGACCGCAAGGCGATGCGCGAAGGTGCCCGCGCCATGCTCGAGCGGCTCGAAATCAAGATCCCCAATCTCGACGCGCTCGTCGCCCAGTTGTCCGGCGGCCAGCGCCAGTCGATCGCCATTGCGCGTGCCGCCGCCTTCGACCCTGAAGTCCTCATCATGGATGAGCC
>VAZZ01000098.1 GCA_005884715.1 Alphaproteobacteria bacterium
ATCGTCGCAGTCGAGCGCCATTGGGTGAATCGCGATGAAGCTCTGGAGCGCCTCCACCTGATGCTCGACATGCTCGAGCGCGCGACCTGCTATCACGGCGTCTATCCGCATTTCATCAATGGAGCCACCGGCGCCACCATTCCTTTCTGGCGCAAGGATGATGGCGCCGATCTGGTCGAGACGGCGCTTCTGTTTCAGGGGCTCCTCTGCGCCAGGCAGTATTTCGACCGCGACACGATGGCTGAGCGGCGGCTGCGCGGGCGCATCAATTTCCTGTGGCATGAGGTCGAGTGGAGCTGGCACACGCGAGGTGGGCGCCAGTCGCTCACCTGGCACTGGAGTCCGAATAACGGCTGGAGCCTTGATCACGAGATCCGCGGCTGGAACGAATGCCTCATCACCTATGTGCTTGCCGCCGCAGCGCCCCGCTATGGCATCGAGGCTGACGTCTATCACAATGGCTTTGCCACCGGCCGCGATTTCCTGAATGGCAGGACCTATCATGGCATCGAATTGCCGCTAGGCCCGCCCAATGGCGGCCCTCTGTTCTTCGCCCACTACTCCTTTTGCGGCCTCGATCCGCGCGGTCTCAAGGACCGCTACGCCGATTACTGGCAGCAGAACACCCACCATGTCCGCATCAATTATGAATATTGCGTGCGCAATCCCGAGGGCCATAAGGGCTATGGCAAATCCTGCTGGGGTCTGACGGCGAGCGATGACCCGGATGGCTATAGCGCCCATGCTCCCGACAATGACAATGGCACCATTTCGCCGACGGCTTCATTGGCGAGTATCCCCTATGCCCCCAAGGAGGCAATGCGGGCGCTGCGCCATTTTCTGCGCCAGGGCGATCGACTCTGGGGCCGTTTCGGCTTCATCGATGCCTTCAATGAAAGCCGCGACTGGTATGCCGATTCGTATCTGGCGATCGATCAGGGTCCGATCATCGTCATGATCGAGAATCACCGCAGCGGGCTTTTGTGGAAGCTTTTCATGAGCATCCCCGAAATCCAGGCGGGCCTCAAGAGGCTCGGCTTCGCGAGCCCGCATTTCGACGCGCCGGTCAGCTAGTGCATGCGACGGTTTGATGGGATGAACCGATCGGATTCACTCGACACCTGGATCGACCGGCAATATGTGTTTTCCGCCAAGGCGATACTCGAATCCGTTTCACCGGTCGGCATCGTCAAGACCAGGCCCGGCTTCGGCCAGACCATTGTGCCGAAACGAGGCTCCATTATCGCATCCCCGGTGCTCGCTGACTGGAATCCCGATCCCGATTACTTCTTCCACTGGTTCCGGGATTCTGCCATCGTCATCGATGCAATGCGGGTGCTCCATGAAGACGGCACGCTCGGTGCCGAAGCGCTCACCCATTTCGGCGACTTTGTCCGGTTCTCCTTGGCGCTGGAGGCTCTCAACGGCAAGTTGCTGGCGGATGATCCGTCCTGGCGGGCCAAAGTCCGTCCCGATTTCCAGCAGTATCTGAGATCCGATGCCGAGCTGGCCCAAGTGATGCCGCAGAATGTCGTCGCCGAAACGCGCGTCAATCCCGATGGAACTCTCGATATATCACGCTGGTCCCGCCCCCAGCATGACGGGCCGGCCTTGCGCATCATGGCGGTCTCGAGGGCGATATCGACTTCCTCCTGCGTCATGGCGATGAACCCGATTTCGACATGTGGGAGGAAGAACGGGGACAGAATTATTACTCGCTCCGCGTGGGTGCCACGGCGCTCGAGCGGGCTTGCACCTGGCTCTCGGTCCGCGATGGAGCGAAGGCTACGGCCTGCAGCAGCAAGGCTTCCGTCCTGCATCAGCGGCTCGACAGCTTCTGGATGGAAGGTCAAGGTTTCTACCGCTCCAGGCTTTCCGGGGCTCCCAACAAGTATCTCGATATCTCCGTCGTCTTCGCCGTCATCCATGCCGGCGGCGAGGGACCGCTGCACGGCATTCGTGATCTGCGGATCCTATCGACGATCCAGAAGCTTGAAGCGCTTTTCGACCGGGACTATGCGATCAATCATAACCGCCCGAAAAACCTGGCGCCTGCGCTTGGCCGCTATTCGGGCGATGTCTATTTTTCCGGTGGCGCCTATTATTTCTCGACCCTTGCCGCGGCCGAATTCTACTTCCGCCTCGCGGCCGAATGTACAAGCGAGCTTGCCAGGACCTACAAGGAGCGCGGCGACGCATTCCTGGAGACCGTGCGGTATTACACACCGCAAAGTGGCGAACTCTCCGAGCAATTCGACCAGAAGACCGGTGCCCAGAGTTCGGCCAAGAAGCTTGCCTGGAGCTACGCCTCTTTCATCACCGCGGTTGCGGCGCGCCGCGCCCTTCACGGCTTGCCTCACTAGCATCGGAGCCAGCCGAGCGTGACCCTGCGCGCCCCGCGCCGCTTCATGATGCGGGAGCTTTGTGGATTGGACTGGCATTGATCTCCTGATGCGGCACGAAGGGCGGAACATAGATGAAATCGCCGGGGCCCGCTTCGGCGACGAATTCGAGCTTCTCGCCCCAGCGCATCCGAGCCCTGCCCTTGACCACATAGATGACGCTTTCGAGCGGGCCATGATGATGGGCGCCGGTCTTGGCGTTGGCGTGGATGGTGACCGTCCCCGCCCATATTTTCTGTGCACCGACGCGAGCGAAATTGATCGCCGCGCGCCGGTCCATGCCGGGCGTCTGCGCCGTATTGGTGTCGAGTGAACCCGAAGGAATGACGCGAACGCCGTCATGCTTCCAAGGGGGTTCAGTGTGTTCGTGATCTTCCTTCATCACTAACGATTGTCCGGCAATCGGCCGGCACTTGCAAGGACGAATTGGGCAATGCCAAGCGGATTGCTACACTGATAT
>VAZZ01000564.1:0-465 GCA_005884715.1 Alphaproteobacteria bacterium
AAGCCTTCTATGTCGGAGAAGAAAATCGTCAGGTTCTTGCGCGCCAGGGAGCCCGCGGCCTCGCCCTTGGCGGAGAAAATCGAGTTATAGATCTGTGGCGACAGGTACTTGGCCAGGCGGTTGGCCACGTTCTCCAGTTTACTGGTGCGTTCGGCCACCAGCCGGTCGAGTGTATCGGTGCGGGTCTGGACCTCGCCGGCCATGCGCGTGAAGGTGCGGGCGAGTTCGCCCAATTCATCGGTGCGCTTGCGCACGCCGGCCAGGGTCTCGGGGTCGAAGCGCTGCTCCTCGAAGGCCGCGGCGGCGTCGGTCATGCGCACCACAGGCGCCGTGATTTGCCGCGCCACATACCCCCAGCCGATCAGCAGGGCGCCCAGGATGCTGACCGTGTTGAGCAGCAAAAGCAGCTTGCTGCCGACGTCAATCGCACGGTTCGAGGCAGCGACCGCGTCTGCGGTTCTGGCA
>VAZZ01000564.1:491-2109 GCA_005884715.1 Alphaproteobacteria bacterium
GCCCGGCGCGGCGTAAAAATGCCACCCGTCCCCTCGCCCAGGTTTATGAGACCATCGGCGATGACGCGCAGCACCTCCTTATCGTCACCTTCAACGGCACCGAGCGCGGTTCGGAACCGGTCCGCTGCCGACTCGAAGCGCTCGCGCAGCGGTAGCAGAAGATTTGCATCGGGGAGATTGGCTGCTTCCGCCAGAAGCCCGCCCATCAGGTTGCTTTCGATGCCGAGCTGGGCGATCGCGGCATAATCGAGCAGCTCCTCCGTCGAGACCCGCAGCTCTTGGGATACCGGTGCAATATCATCAAGATTTCGATACCCGGTTACCAGGAACAGCGTTGCATCGTCGAGAAGAGGTGTCAGATTCTCGATCAGGCGGCGATGCAACGCGAGTGCCTGGTCGCGGCGGTCGGCCAATTCGATACGGAGGGCGAGCTGGCGTCCGACCGACTGATCGAGCTGATCGAGGACATCGGAGAGTTGGCCGCTGGCTTCCTTGATCCCGGAGATGAGCTGTCGCGGGACGCCGGGATCGGTGGCATCGGCAGTCTCCCTTTCCAGATCGGCAATCAATTCGACCATCACCTGGCGCTGGTCACGGAGCGCATTCATCAGGCCTTGACGTTCCGCCTCGTCTGCGGCGGCGACCAGCGCCGGGGCGGTTGCCGCAATCAGCGCGCTCTGGCGTGCGAGCCTGAGCGAGTTGGTGATCGAAGGAATGTGCTCGCGCGTGATGCGGCGTTGCAGCTGGCCCAGTTCGACGAAGGAAAACCAGGCCACCAGGCTGGCCGCCAGCGTGAGAGCAACCGCGCCCGCGATCGCCGCGTAGAGTTTGGTCGATAGCCCAAGGCGTGGCCGACGATGTCGGCTTAGGGCGCCGGCGGCGGTGTCGCTCATGGCGCGAGCCGCTCGACCGGAACGACAGCGCCTTGCCGGATCAGCGTCAGGAATACCTGGTTGGAGCCTCGATTGTCGCCCGGCCCATAGGTGAGCGTGAAGCCGCCGATGTCGAACTTTCCTGTCTTGACGAGCGCCGACAGAAAGCTTTCGCGGGTGGGAGGCTCTCCGGCTCGGGCGAGCACGGCGGCGGTCAGCCGGCCGGCGATGTAGCCTTCCAGCGAGCCGAAAGATGGCCGCGCCGTCGCGTCGTTGGCAATGAGAGCTTTGTGGTACTCGGCCAGAAGCGGAATTCCATCACCGCCGGGAAACGGCACCACCTGCGTTATGTAGACCCCCTCGCCTGCCGGCCCCAGTGCTGCGGCGAGCGCGTCGCTGCCGACGAAAGAGATGTTGAAGATCAGGGCCTTGACGCCGAGCTTGCGAGCCCACTGGGTAAAGACGGCGCTCGGCAGATAGGCGCCAATTACGATGATGGCCTCAGGATTCTTCTGGTTGAGGCCGAGGAGCGCCGTCTTGACGGCGGTCGTGTTGCGCATGTAGGTGCCGGCGCCGACCAGTTCGACGCCGCGCCGGTCGAGCGCCTGACGCACGCCGGCGAGGCCGCTGCGGCCATAGGAATCGTCCTGATAAAGGACACCGATACGCGAGACACCGAGGCCCTCGATCAGCCGCTCGACAATCGCCTCTGTCTCCTCGAAATAGGATGCGCGGACGTTGACGAC
>VAZZ01000565.1 GCA_005884715.1 Alphaproteobacteria bacterium
AATCGCGATCGATGCGCAGCTTTCCTAATCCTTCCCCCTTTGCGGGGAAGGTGGCGACCCCGGCCTTGAGCCGGGGGCGCCGGATGGGGGTAGTGCAGCAAGGACGGTGTCGAACACGCCGTCCATGTTTCGATCCACTTCATTGTTCCAGAAACGTAGAACGCGAAACCCTGCTTCGAAAAAATATGCATCCCGGATGCGATCGGATGCCTCGCCTTTCGCAAATCCATGTTGCGAACCATCAACTTCGATAATCAGCTTTTGGCCGAATTCCGCAAAGTCGACAATATAGCCGTCGATAGCAACCTGGCGGCGAAAATGATGGCCATGCCGATTAAGGTACTTCAATTGCACCCACAATTCGACCTCTTGCGGGGTCATCGTCTTGCGCAATTGCCGGGCTCTCAGTTTGGACACGGCCTAGGATGAAGAAGGCGCGTCTTTTCAATACAACCCGCGCAGCAGGCGCTCGATATAATCGCGATCGATGCGCGGCAGATCGGGATTGTTGGCGCGGTTGCGCAGGATGTCGAGAATTTCACGCGCCCGCCTGATCGCCGCCTCGCCGGTCGGCAGCATGTTGCGGTCGGGCCCGTAATCCTCGCCGTGATTGGCCTGCGGCCGGCCGAGCGGATCGCGATCATCGCCACGCGCCTGGCCGTGGCGGCCGTAATTGCTGGTATTGCCCTGGCCCTGCTGCATCATCTGGCGCGCCATCGACTGGGCGCCGTCGCGCAACGCATTGAGCGCCTCGCTCTGCTGTTCGAGTGCGGGATCGCGGCGGCCCTCGCGCAGCGAGCCGGCCGCACCATCCATCGACTTGCCGGCCTGGCCGAAGGATTGTGGCGGCGCCATGCCCTGCTGGCCGAGGCGGCCCATCAGGTCTTCCAGCATTCCACGCAAGGCGCCCTGCTTCTGCGACAAGGACCGGCCCTGCCCGCCGCCCTGGCCCTGCTGCTGGCCGTTCGGATCGCCATCCTGCGTCTCGCCATTCTCGCCGCCCGGCATGCGCAGGGTCTCATCCATGAGCTGCTGCTGCTGGCGCATCAGTTCAGAGAGATCGCCCAGCATCTCCGACAAGGGCGTATCGCCCTCCTGCTGCCTCTCGGCGGTGGCGCCCGGCTCCAGGTTGCGCAGCAGGCTTTCGAGCTGCGAGAGCATTTCCTGAGCCGCTTCATTGGCGCCCGATTCGGCCAGCTTCTGGATGGTGTCGAGCATCTTCTGCAGGTCTTCCTGGCTCAGAAGCCTGTTCGGATCGATAGGTTGCGGGCGCATGCCATTCTGCTGCATGCGCCGCTTCGTCTCTTCGGCCATCGACTGCAGATATTTGTTCATCGCATCGCGCAACTTGTCCATGAGTTCGGCGATGCGCTCCGGGCTCGCACCCTCGGCCAGCGCCTTCTGCAACTCCTTGCGCACCGCATCGAGCTCGGCCCGCGCATCGGCGAGATCGCCCTCCTCGACGGCGAGCGCCAGCTTCCACAGATCGTTCACCGCCGTCTTGATGTCGTCCTGACCCCTCGCATTGGCGATGTGCGAATGGATGGCGGCGATGGCGATCTGAAAGCCGCTCTTCTCGATGAGGCCTTCGGGCCAGGTCATGAGCGCCTCGAGCATCAATTCGACATTGCGGTGATCGTCAGGCTCGAGGATGAGCGCCTTCCTCTGCTCGATCAGCGCCTTGGCCAGAGGCTTGATGAACAGGCGCTCCGGCAGCTTCAGCGCCTTCACCTCCGACAGGCCGGTCTTGCCGGCCTGGTCCTTGGCCTCGAGCGTCATATCGACATTGAGTCCGGCCCAAGGATGAGCGGTCAGGTCATTGGACGTGGTGTCCTCGATCGCCCGCGGCGATGATCGCTTGAGCGTCATCGGGAAGGCGGGGGGATCGTACAGGAACACGCCATTGCTGGTGAAGCCCGGGCCGTCTTCCTGCTGATCGGAGAGCACGATCTTCCCCGTCACGCTGGCGATGCCGTAATCATCGCTCGCCTTCCACGGCACCATCAAGGCACCCATGGCTTCAGGCGTGGGATCGCCGGTGAAGGCGACTTCAGGCGCCACATCGGGAATGACCGAGAGCCGCCATTTGGCGAGCTCGCTCGAACCGTCATAGACGCGGATCTCGGCCGGCCGGTCGAGGCGGGTCTCGGCGGTGAAAGTGCTGCTCTCAGTGCCGGTCTTCGGCACGAGATCCTTGATCTCTTCGCCGCCGATCAGGTCGAAGAAGGCGATGCGCGGTTCACTCGCCCCCGAGAGGCGCAGCACTAGGAGGCTCGATTCGGGCACCAGCAGATCGCTGTCGCGGGCGAGGCGCTCCTTGATCGCTTCGCTGGTGAGGAGGAGAGGCGGCTTTGCCGTATAGGCCGGCGGGCGCACCCAGGCATCGAGCGAAAGAGCGGCCTGTGCCGCTTGCGAGTGGATGCGCACCGCATCGGCGAAATTCGCCACCGGATCGCCGCGATAGAGGAGGCCGGCCGCAATGACGCCGAGGAGTGCCGCCAGGCGCAGCGCATAGGGATCGCGCCATTTGAGCGCCGAACGCGGCGTCCCGGCGCGCAGCTGCTTCAGGCGGGCGAGCTGGCGGGCGACATGCGCTTGCCAGATCGTCGAGCTTTCAGGCGATGGATTGGCCGGCTTGTCCTCAACTGCCGATACCGGGCGATGGTCGAGGAAGGAGGCCTGCTCGATGCGGCGCAATCCCTCGCTCCGCCAGGGGAAAGCGAGGGCAAGGAGCGGGCGCAGGGCCCACAGCAAGGCGAGTGCCAAGGCGGCAAGTGCGGCATAGCGGATAAGATCGGGCAATGCGGCGAGGATTCCGGTCAGGACAGCCATCGTGAAGACGGCCAGCACCATGAGCAAAGGGTAGGCAGCGGCCCACAGGCGCTCCCAGAACAGCGCCAGCCTGGCGCGCAGAACGGTTCTTTCCAGTTTCGGCGTCATCTTGTGCGATGATCCTAACATATAACGGCGAAAAAACGCTCTCTGCAGTTTCGAGGGTAAAGGTACCAGATGGCGTTAGATCAGCAATTCCCGTAATTCCGCAGGGTTCCCTCGCGCAGATGTGATCTTCTCTTCTCCCTTCCCCTTGCGGGCAGCGCAATCGCATATGAGTATCCTTGAGATAGTCGAGCTATCTCAAATTTTCCCCCTCTCCCGTCCGCCAGGACGGGAGAGGGTGCCCGATAGGGCGGGTGAGGGCTCTTTGTCCGCAAAAGTAATGCTCTTGAAATGCTTTTCTCCGTCAAAGAAAGAGCCCTCACCCGGCCTTCGGCCACCCTCTCCCATCGCTTCACGACGGGCGAGGGGGAAGCCTATAGAGAGCGAACCGACGCATCAATTTTCCCCGGACAGTCCTGCCGCTTGCGGGAGAAGGGCCCGAAGGGCGGATGAGGGTATTCTGGCACCTTTCGCGGACGGGCCTGAGGGACAATATTCGAAGCCTTTGAGGGCTTCATTAGCTCATTCGGCTGGTTCAAGACGCCCCTGAACTCGCTCCTCGATCGCCCTCAGGAAATGGTCGGATGTCGATGTCCATCCAAAGAGTATCTGCACGAGCGTGATCGAGGCATCGTGATTGCTCCTTGAGGCGTCCCACGCGATGGGCTCGCTAGTGCAATCCGTCAGCAGTATGCAGTGATAGTCCCTGAAGAAGGCATCCCGAATTGTCGACTCCACACACACACTGGTCGTGCATCCTGTTACGATGAGGTGTTTGATGCCTGCGGTCTTCAGAACAGAATCGAGTTCGGTCTCGTAGAAACCGCTGAACCGCGTTTTGTAGAGGACGACATCCCCTGTCTCTGGCTTGAGATCGTTAACGATATCTGTTCCCCAGGTGTCGCGGATCAGAATCCGGCTCTCGCTGCCATCCGGGGCTGTCATGCTCTGACCGACCCCAAAGATCTCGAGATGTCGGATACGGTTG